>JANWZY010000299.1 GCA_025061935.1 Verrucomicrobiia bacterium | reverse complement strand
CAGGACGACGATGCCGAAAATCGTTATGATGAACACGATGCCCATGAGCGCGTCCGCAACCCTGCCGCGCTGGGCCAAATACACCCAGGCCACGTACCCGAGCAGGATCAGGAACGTGGCGTGCACGTACACGTCTATGTTCGCCACCCTGCCGATGCGCAATGACCATTTCATATCACCAATGTTAGAGCCGGTTCGCGTCTAAAGGTTTCACTCGAAATACGCCTTGACGACGTATTGCTGTAGCATCCGGTGCGTGTTGAAGAACGAGCCGTTTAGCGCAATGGCGTGTCGCATCACATCAATGAATCGCTCGCGTTGCGTGTAGAACAGGGGCACCACCACTTTTTCAAGCTTCTCATACAGCGCGGCGGCGTCCCGGTCCGAGCGGTCGGGCTGGGGCGCGGTCGCGTCCACGCGCTCGCCGATTGCCCAGCCGGTGACGCCCTCGATGCAGCCCTCGATCCACCAACCGTCCAGGATGCTGAGGCTCGGCACGCCGTTGACGGCCGCTTTCATCCCGCTGGTGCCGCTCGCTTCAAGTGGCGGCTGCGGCGTGTTCAGCCACACGTCGACGCCGGGAATGAGCAGGCGCGCCAGCTCGACGTCGTAATTCGGCATGTACACGATGCGTATGTCGTTTTTGAGCGCTTCACTGGCTCTGAAAATCCGCTGGATCAGGCTTTTGCCCTCGTGGTCCCGGGGGTGCGCCTTGCCAGCGTAAATGATCTGAAGCCTACCCACCTTCGTGGCAATGGCGCGGAGCCGCTCGAGGTCGCGGAACAGCAGGTCGGCGCGTTTGTACGCGGTGGCGCGGCGCGCGAAGCCTATGGTCAAGATGTCCATGTCCATGCCTGCGTTGGTCTCGCGGTTCACGTGCACGAGCAGGTCGCGCTTGGCTGCGCGGTGCGCAGCCCAGACCTCATCGGCAGGGATGCTCAACGCGTAGCGGAGGCTGAAATTGTCCTCGCGCCAGCCGGGGATGTACTTGTCGAAGAGCGCCTGGAAATGCGGGCTTGCCCAGCTTGCCACATGCACGCCGTTAGTGATCGCGTCTATCTGGTACTCGGCGAACATGTGCCGCGAAATCTCAGCGTGTTTCTTGGCCACGCCATTAACAAAGTGGCTCAGGCTAAGCGCCAGGTAGGTCATGTTAAGCTCGGTGCCGAGACACAGCACGTGCTGGTGCTCGACCAGCGGTTTGCAATCGCCCAGCACGCGCCGGACATGCTCGAGCGCGAACCTGTCGTGCCCGGCCATCACCGGCGTATGCGTTGTGAACACGCATTGGCGCCTGACGCGCTCGATGTCCTCGGACGTAACTTCCGTGCGCCCGGCAGCCTGCGCCGACTCGCGCAGCAGCTCCAGTGTCAGCATCGCCGAGTGCCCCTCGTTCATGTGGAACCTGGCGATGTCAGTGTAGCCCAGCGCGCGCAGCATGCGCACGCCGCCGATGCCGAGCAGGACCTCCTGACAAAGCCGATAATGCTCGTCGCCACCGTACAGGTAGTCAGTTAATGCCCTGTCCCATTCGCTGTTCTCGGGTAGGTCGGAGTCAAGGAAATACACCGGGACAACAAACCCGTTGACGCCTTTGACCTCGTACTTCCAGGCGCGGAGCCGCACCGGCCGGCCTTCGATGCTCACTTCGACGCGCTGCGGCTGCTCTTGCAGGAAGTCGTCCACAGGCCAACGGACCGGCTCTTCGATCTGCCGGCCGTCGCTATCAAGGCGCTGATAAAAGTACCCCTTCCGATGCAGCAGGGTTACCCCCACCATTGGCACCTGCAGGTCGGCTGCCGCCCGGACAGTATCGCCGGCGAGTACGCCCAAGCCGCCCGCGTACGTAGGCATGCCTTCCTCAAGGGCGAATTCCATCGAAAAGTACGCCACGACAGGTTTTTCCTCGATCATACCTGCGGTTTGCTCAAGTTTTTGCCATCAGCGCCCGAAAGCCTAGCCAGCCCTCTGTACCGCACACCTCGACCTGACAAGCCAAGCGTAGCGGAATCCGGTCACAAGCCAATAGTAACTTTTCCCGTCTTCGATCCCTGCGCGGGCTGCGGCCGAAAGCCTGGCACCACCATGCGCCGGTAGTCTAACGCGAAAGTGGATTTCCGCCAGGATGTACCGCAAAATGTCCCAGTGTGAATGCCTGCAAAGTATGCTCCAAGCGGGCGCCTACGGTCGCAAAGTGTTTGAGCGTGTGCGCAGAGTGTATCCGCACGCGGTTCGACGCTGCGTTGCCACTAATTAGGACTGCGCACGCCACCGCCCGGCATAGGTTCGGGCTGCCGGCCGAGCCGCCTACAAGTGCAACCGGACACGCATGCAAGCTGTGTTCGCATGGGTGCGTGCTCAGTCCGGGCAGTGCGGGGTATTGCGGGCTCCGGCCTGGGCACCGCGCGCGTGCTAAAGTGAGCTGGTACTACGACCCGCTGCCGACAAACTGCGTAGCCGATTTCGTTTGTCCGGGCGGCACCGGCTGCGGCTACCCCAAATTCGCGTACCGGCCAGGCCCAGAGCGCGGGTACAACAACCTGGCCGTGTTTTACGAGGCATGCACGTTCGATTGCCTGTATTGTCAGAACTGGACGTTCCGGCATTCGACCCGCTCCGCCAAAACCATCCCGCCCGAAGCATTGGCCGATGCAGTCGAGCCGAGCACAGCGTGCGTCTGTTTCTTCGGCGGAGACCCGACGCCGCAACTGCCGCACAGCATCCGCGCCGCGCGCCTGGCGCTGCAGCGGAACCGCGGGCGCATCCTGCGAATCTGCTGGGAAACAAACGGCAACATGCACCCGGCGTTGTTGGATCAGATGATTGACATAGCGCTCGAGTCCGGCGGCTGCATCAAGTTCGACCTCAAAGCGTGGGACGAACGCATTCACATTGCTCTCACCGGCACATCCAACAAGCATACACTTGAAAACTTTGCGCGTGTGGCGCGTCGGGCGCATGAACGACCCGAACCGCCGCTGCTGATCGCTAGCACACTGCTTGTGCCAGGGTACGTGGACACAGAGGAAGTGGGCCGCATCGCACAATTCATTGCCAGACTCGATCCGGCCATTCCCTATTCGCTATTGGCGTTCCATCCGGATTTCGTCATGA
>JANWZY010000298.1 GCA_025061935.1 Verrucomicrobiia bacterium | reverse complement strand
GACGCAGACTTCTCGCGCGGGTTACGCCTGGCAGCCGTCAGCAGGATCAAGCGCGTCGAAGACCGGTACGAAATCCTGACAGCCAAACGGCGCCTGAACCACTACGTGGCGAATCGCCGCGTGGTGCATTTGCGTGATGCCGCCGGGCGTAAGCTCGACATCATTTTCCAAGTCTCGAACGACGGGGTGGCGTTCAGGTACATGTTCCCGGAAAAAGACCCGCGCATATACAAGCTCGTCGAGGAATGCACCACGTTCCGCTTCCTGCCTGGCACGCGCGCATGGCTCCAGCCAATGTCGGCGGCCAAGACCGGCTGGGAAAAAGTCAATCCGTGCTACGAGGAATACTACCTCATGGACATCCCAGTTGGACGACCCTCACCAACAGGCGCGGGGTGGGTCTATCCCGCACTGTTCCGCTCGGGCGAGACCTGGCTGCTGGTCAGCGAGACCGGGCTGGGCCGGAACTACTGCGGCACGCGGCTGCGGCATGAATCGCCCAACGGCGAATACGCCGTCGGGTTCCCGGACCCGCGCGAAAACTTCCGCGGCGGGCCGGTCAACCCTGAATCCTCCCTGCCGTGGCTAACCCCATGGCGGTTAATCGTCATCGGTACGCTCAAAACCATTGCCGAGTCAACCCTCGGGATCGACCTGGCCGACCCGCCAGCGGTCACGCCCGCCGCCCCAGTCGAGCCTGGCAAAGCATCATGGAGCTGGCCGCTGCTTGGCGACGCGTACACCCGGTACGACGTGCAAAAACGGTTCATTGACTACGCCGCAGAGATGAACTGGCGCTACTGCCTCATCGACGCGTACTGGGACAAGCAAATCGGTTACGAAAAGGTCAAAGAACTGATTGATTACGCACGTACCAAGGGCGTGCGGATCCTGCTTTGGTACAACTCGGCAGGCGACTGGAACACCGCGCCGCAGACGCCGCGCGACCTGCTGGTCACGCGCGAAAGCCGCCTGCGCGAATTCGACAAGCTCAAAGCCATGGGTGTGGCAGGGCTGAAAATTGACTTCTTCGGTGGCGACGGCCAATCCATGATCGGTTACTACCTCGACCTGCTCGAAGACACCGCGCCGTACGGGTTCCTCATCAATTTCCACGGCGCGACGCTCCCGCGCGGGTGGCACCGGACTTACCCGCACCTCATGACCATGGAAGCAGTCAAAGGCATGGAGTACGTCACCTTCGACCAACGCAACGCTGACGTTCAGGCGCCGCAGGCGACCATGCTGCCATTCACACGCAACGTCTTCGACCCGATGGATTACACCCCCATGGCTTTAGACAGGATCAACGACCGCGTCCAGCGCCGCACAACCAGTGCATTCGAGCTGGCACTCTCAGTCCTGTTCACATCCGGCATACAACATTACGCAGAGATACCAGAGGGCATGGCAAAGGCACCGCCATACGTTCGCGAATTCCTCAAACGCGTGCCGAGCATTTGGGACGACACCAAGTTCATAGACGGTTTCCCGGGACAGTTCGTCGTCCTGGCGCGCCGTGGCGAAGGCAGGTGGTACGTCGCCGGCATCAACGGCGAGAAACAACCGCGTCAACTCACGCTGAACCTGGCCGAGCTTAATGCCCGCGGGCCGGCCACACTCATCACCGACGGAGACGCCGGGAACTTATCGTTCAAGCGTGAGACATTGGAACTGCCGCCATCCAAAACCGTGGAGGTAACACTCAAACCGCAGGGCGGATTCGTAATGGTCTTCGAGTGAACCAACAGCCCTGCCGACATAAGTAGGCGGCGCAACCAACGCCGCACCTACAGAGCTTACCCTGCACCCACCTCCATTACGCACCCTCATACCTGGGGCATGGTCACCGCGCCTACCAGCGTACCACCAATCCGGCAGGATCAAATGCCAACCACGCCACGCACAGCCAATTGGCGCCTGAGCCAGCACTCAAGCTGGTGAGTTCGCTGAACACCTAGGTTCGCGCAGCACGAGCCGAACCCGCCCCCAAAACCGCTCGAGAAACGCCCGAAGGCGCGCTCACGGCCGCAACGCGCGCTCCGTCTGCGCGCGATTGATCCGCCAGCTACCCTCATCCTTGCGCAATTGAAGCCTCACTGCCTGGACGAGGAAATCCTTCGTGCCGGCCTGTGTCGCCTTAACTGTCAAACTCGCGACGGCGCTGCGCTTGTCCGGTGCAATTGCAACCGCCACATCGAAAAACTCGACCTTCACCTCGCCCAGGTTTTTGTGAGCCGCAAACGCGGCGTCCCGAACTTCGGCACGGCCGGAAAACGTAAGCCGGCCTTCATCCGGCACCTCGATATCCACCTCGATGTCGGGCGTCAGATACCCGAGCAGCTTGTCCACGGCCAAACCCATCTGCACAGGCGTCTGGTTGGGAGCAATGCATGCCGCCTTAGCCACAGAATCAAGCGTCTTGCGAATCCGCTTCTCCTCGTTCGGGAAAAAATACCCCCAACACAGCCACGCAACCGCGGCCAATGCCACCGTGCCGAGAATGCGTTTGACAGCCTTCACCACAACGTCTTGCCGACTATACGCCACGCCTCGGCGCGGCCGAACTCGTGCTCGCGCTGGTCCATGCCGCGATTGTCGCCTATCAGGAAATACTCGTCCGGGCCAAGCGTCACCGGCCGCAACTGCCAGCGCGCACGCGCCTTCACGTACGGCTCAGCCAACGGCTCACCGTTGATGTAAACCGTGCCGTTGGTTATCGCGACCGTTTCACCAGGCAACGCTATGATCCGCTTGAGCAGCAAAACCGACGAACCAGCAAACACGCGCCTGAGCACCGCCATGCCGCCGCTGCGCTCAGGCCCAGCGTGCGAGTAACGCACCGCCACCACATCCCCGCGGCGCGGCGCGCCGAACACATACGCAAGCCGATTGATCAGATTTATCGAACCCGACCGATACGTCGGTTCCATGCTCACCCCCACAATGCGCACAGGCAGAAAGACAAACTTCGCCGTGGCAAGCATAATCACAGCCAGCACCGCCGCGCGAATCAAGGTACGTTTCGGGCGGCGCCCGAATACAACCCGTTTCAGTACCTCTTTCCACCCAGGGCTCATTTTCCGGCTCGGGCTACGGCTGCAATATGCCCCAAA
>JANWZY010000297.1 GCA_025061935.1 Verrucomicrobiia bacterium | reverse complement strand
ACGGACACCGGTAATCCACCTCTTCCACGTTTTTACAAACGTGGCTACGGCCTCTATGCTCCGTAGCTGCGCTTGTCAAAGCGCAGACTCATTCGGGATTCGTACGCTTCGCGCCAACAGTTGACACGATGTGTTGTTGTCTGGCGCCCTAATGGGCTTGGTCGTTGGCCCCGACCAAGCCCCGGGATGAAAGCTGGTTGCAGGCATAAAGCGCAAAATGCACAGCATCCTTGAGACGGCCACGCTACCGAATTCGAGGACGCGCTACTTATCAGCGTCGGTTTTACTTTTCAATTGAGGTGACAACGGTTAACCAAGACGCGGTGCGCGGCTGAGTGACAGCCGACTCGGCTCGCAGGACAGCCGCGCAAAACAGAACAGCCATGCGCATGACCAGACGCACAGCGTTGAAACTGCTCGCTGGCGCGGTGCCCGCGCTCGGAGCCGCGCGCGCACTCGCCGCCGCGCATGAAGTGTTCGTGCCGCGGCGACGCGCGCCTGAAAAATACTTCAGCGCCACGCGCGAGTCGCTCGCGAGTTACCGCGTTCCGGACTGGTTCAGGGACGCCAAGCTCGGCATTTGGGCGCACTGGGGACCGCAGTCTGCGCCCGAGTACGGCGACTGGTACGCGCGGAACATTTACATTCAAGGCACGGCCCAGTACAAGTACCACCTCCAGCGTTACGGGCACCCATCCAAGTTCGGGTACAAGGACGTGATCCCCACCTGGCGCGGCGAAAATTTCGACCCTGACTACTTGGTCCGCCTGTACAAAAAGGCCGGCGCCAAATACTTCGTCACGATGGGCGTGCATGTGGACAATTTCGACCTGTGGAACTCACGCCACACGCGGTGGAACGCGGTCAAGATGGGCATCAAAAAAGACGTTGTTGCGGCGTTCCGGCGCGCCGCGCTCGAGCACGGCCTGCGGTTCGGTGTGAGCGAACATTTGTGGATCGCTTACAAATGGCTCTCGGTAGCGCGCGGCGCAGACACGGAAGGACCACTTGCAGGCGTGCCCTACGACGGCGCGGACCCGCAGTATGCGGACCTGTACGGTGATTGCCCGAAAGTGTACAGGCAGCTTCCCTGGGATGAGGAAGGCATACCGGACACGTGGAAATTGCACTGGTTCGAGCGCGTCAAAGACCTGATTGACCAGGCGCAACCCGACTTCGTGTATTGCGACGGGCATATCCCGTTCGGTGAACTCGGGCTGAAGCTGGTTGCGCATTTCTACAATCAGAACATCCGCTGGCACGGGGGGAGTCTCGAAGCCGTGTACACTGCCAAAAGCGAAGAAGACGCAAAGCAGGGCATTTGCGTGTTCGACAAGGAACGCGGCGTGGTCGAGACCGACTGGCCGTATCCGTGGCAGACCTGCACGTGCGTCGGGAACTGGCACTACGACGTGCGCGCCAAATACAAGACGCCGAAGCGGGTCATAGACATGTTGGTGGACATCGTTAGCCGGAATGGCAATCTGCTGCTAAACTTCCCGCTGCGCAGCGACGGGACACTCGATGCCGAGGAGATGCGTATTTTGGACGAGCTTACGCGCTGGATGCGCGTCAACGGCGAGGCGATTTTTGGCACGCGCCCGTGGAAAATTTTTGGCGGCGGGCCGACAATCCACCCGGTTGACCCGAAACAAAAATACACCGAGACAACGCGCGTTGACCTTACCGCTGCGGATGTGCGGTTTACGACCAAAGGCAAGGTTCTGTACGCATTTTTCATGGGCTGGCCCGAGACCGGCCGTGTCACAATCCCCCAGCTCGGCCTCGGCCAGCCGCATGTGAAAGGCAAAGTTGCGCAGGTTAGGCTGCTCGGGTATGGCGGCAGGCTGCGCTGGACACATGACCAGGCCGGGCTGCATGTTATCCTGCCGCCGGAGCCGCCGTGCAACCATGCTTGCGCGCTGAAAATTCTTGGTCTGGAGGCGTGAATGAACAGCAAAGCAAATGCATCTTTACTTGGTTGGGGTGCACTCATATTGGCATTTGTGGCGGTTGCGGCCGGATTTGAGACCCGTGCCGGACTTGTGCCCACTGACCTGCGGTGTGAGTACTACGTTGACCCGCTCGGCGTAGATGTGCCGCAACCGCGCCTGTTTTGGAAGCTCGCCAGCACCGAGCGCGGGCAATACCAGACGGCCTATCAGATCTTGGTGTCGAGCACGCCCGAGTTGCTCGCCAGGGACATCGGCGACTTGTGGGACAGCGGTAAGGTCGCCTCGGACGAGACCGCGCATATCAGGTACGCGGGCAAGCCGCTGAACTCGTCGCAACGTGTCTTTTGGAAAGTGCGCGTGTGGGACAAGTCCGGCCGCGTGTCGAGCTGGAGCAAGCCTGCCACTTGGACGATGGGGGTGCTGACCGAGGCGGATTGGGCACATGCGGCGTGGATCGGCGCGCGCACAAACTACCAAACATTGCTGCTCCGGCGCGAGTTTGTGGTCAGGCCTGGGCTGCGCCGCGCGTTGATCCATATCTGCGGGTTGGGCCAGTACGAGCTTACGGCCAACGGTACCAGAGTCGGAGACGATTTCTTCCCACCGGGCTGGACCAAGTATGACAAAACCTGCCTGTACGACACGCGCGAGCTGACCGGGTACCTGCGCCCTGGCACAAATGCGATTGGCATCCTGCTCGGCAACGGAATGTACCATGTGGAAGGCGCGCCAGGCAGGTTCAGAAAATTCAGGGGGTCGTTCGGCCCATTGAGGGCAATTGCTCAAATCAGGCTTGAGTACAAAGATGGCTCGACTGAAGTCATTTGCACCGATTCGCGCTGGCGCGCGCATCCGGGGCCAATCACGTTCGGCTGCGTGTTCGGCGGGGAAGACTTCGACGCGCGATTGGTTCAGCACGGTTGGGACAAGCCCGGATATGATGACTCGAGCTGGGAACCAGCCATTGTAATGCAAGGACCGGGTGGCAAACTGCGCGGGCTTTCCTGTGCTGCGCCGCCCATCCGCGCGTTCGAGGTGTTTAAGCCGATCAGTGCAACCAGCCCGACCAACGGCGTGACTGTGTATGACCTCGGCCAGAACGCTTCGATCATGGTTCGGCTCGAGGTCCGCGGCCCCGCCGGCTCAGTCGTGCGCGTGGTACCGGCCGAGCTGATCGACACT
>JANWZY010000296.1 GCA_025061935.1 Verrucomicrobiia bacterium | reverse complement strand
CACCATCTGAGTCGATAATTCTGCTGCTGCGCAATGCGAGATTTACGCGAATTGGTACCCCGTTGCTAACGACTTCTATAGAACTTCCAGGCCCCGCATATGTGCTGGCCCACCGCAGCCGCCCGCCAAATTGCCCATCAAGAAATTCTTCAGGCAACTGCACTTGTCCCTGCCGCAACGGCGGGGTAAACCCAATGTTCGCCGCTGCGAAATAAATTACCAAATTCGTCTCAATCGCGATCTTATTAGTAAAATCTGGCCCGAGCTCCGTTATGTCTAACACATCCACATAAATAGCGTTTTTAGCGTTACCATTGGCCGTTCCTGCGAAATAGAAGCGCGGATACAAAGCGCGCGAACGCAGTGCCAGTTTTCCTATAGCCACATTGTTCGAATAGCCTGCGGGCACAGCACCACGGTTTGTACCTGCCCAAATGTGCACGATTTCAATGGCAGGCACATTGGGCGCAGCACTCTGGATTTCAGTCCCAAGAAGGTCTCCATTCTGAGGTTTGACAAACAACCGGAATCCATCGCCTACCGATATCACGTTCCCTGAACCCGGTCCTGCGTCCGAAAGCGTATTCGTTACCCAGAGCTCTACCCCTGCGCCTACTTGAGCCGCGTAATTGTTCAACTTAAGAACCCGGCTTTTAAGGACGAAATCGCCACCGGCAACCGTGCTGCCGCTTTCCAGCTTAACTGTGTCCGCCCATAATTCATGATATCCGTCGGACTGCAACAACCCCCTGTTCTCGACTTGCATGCTCCGAACATGAATAGAAGCTGCTCTAATAGTGCCAGAGTTTATAAAGGTCTCGTACCCGCGTGACATATCGTCACCGAAGTGCGCCTCGTTCGCAACTTGGATTGTGCCGCGGTTGGTGAAGTACAACAAGTTCGGTGCGCAGTTAAACCTCCAATCTCTCAGCGGCTCGATCGGATCCCAATATCCAACCAAAATTGGATTTACGGGCGGGACCGTCCCGGGAATCACAATTGCGCCGTCAACACTGAGCGACTTGCCGAGCAACCTAAGCGTTTGAATAACAGTCAAATTATCCTTTACAATCGTGTTAGTGCTGCGAGTCACAAATTCATGGACGTACACAGGAGCGCCAACACCAAGTCCTCTGGCATCAACCATAAAAGCGTGCAAGCGCATGCTCACCTGGTTTGTTAACGGTGACGCTACGGCAACGATGTTGGTGACGTAATTTGTCGTACCGTCTCCTGAAATCACCTCTTGCGTTACGTTGCTCAAAGAATAGTTGTTGGTAATGATCACCAATGCCACATTACTCCAAACCGCGCTCCAAAGATAAATTTCACCCCGGAACACGCCTGCCTGACTCCGCGCCAGGTTTTGCGCCAAGACGGTACCTTTCTTGTTGTCCAGGTCGAAGAACAAATTCTCACAATCAATCACGGCATTCGTGGTGGACACAAGGTTCTCGGCGGTGATCCTCACAAACCCTTCCCCTCTTATCCTTGTGAAAGACAGGTCCAAATTTGACGCTGTAATCGAAAGCCTACCGGGCAGGTTCGTGACTGTAGCCCCGGGTAACGGACTGGGTCGAGAAACTACGTTGTCGACATATGAGCCGTATGCTGAACAATCCCCGTTCGGCACTGATGCGTTCGTAACGAAGTCATAACCAATTAAACTCGGGTCCTGTAGATAGGCGCCGACGCCGGACCTCACGAAAAAGTATGGCTCGGGCACGCCGTCGCCAGGGAGCCCATACCCCCATGGCTGTCGGTCGATGTAATAATTAACCGGTCTTGCTGTCATTACCTCGGAACCAGCGCCTGTCAAGTTCCACACCAGCCCGCGGTTTGTACTCGAAGCAAGGGTGTCCTCAATATAAATGAATGCTAGATCCGACTCGAGCGTGACCACGTTTGTTACGTAACCACCTAGCAACACAACGGCCGTGCGCCCAAGTTCGGTCGCATTAGTGAAGCCGAGCGCTATTCCAACTCCGGGCCCTACGTCTGCGAAAATTGCGCCTTTCATGATGTTTGTCGGCAAAGCAATCTGGATTACCTCAAAGTCCCTTACTAATAACAAATTAGTACCTACACCGGGTATATTTGTCGGAGAACCAGACACGTTTGTGACGACCACCGGCAACCAAGCGCCGTCCGGAATGTCAACGTATGAGTCTGCAATAGGGTAAAACAGCTCAAACCCTGGCGAAGCCACTGGATTTGCCGGCACCGACGGGCTTTGGGCCGTAATGCCGTTCCAAAGCGCAGCAGAATTCAGTCTGAAATTCTCGGTAAAATTTGTAGCTGCCCAGTAAACATCTTGAATCGCAATGTCCGGCACGAAGTTAGTTGGTGGATCGCCTATGTATCCGCTCCCAATTGGGGTCGCCCAAACAGGCAAAACCTCAATCCCAGCGTATTTCAGATCCACATTCACACCTCTAAGCTCCATAACACCATTAGGCCCTACCACCAGCGATGCCCTTGTCCCACTACCACTGCCGGAGATGCCGCCACGAACCACTATGTTTGTGGCCCAGACAATCAAATAACTCGGCTGAACCGGCGCCACCACAGGCGGTAACGTGTACGGGACATCCTCATAAGTCCAATACACATAAATAACAGGATCAAGCCCCAGCACAATGGCACCATTTTCACAAATGAAGCTTGAAGCCATTTGCCTTCTACCCGTGCTTAGTGGTTTATGAACAAACCTCCACCCGGGTGATGCCACCATGGTTCCCGAATTCCAAAAAGTCCCGGGCTTATTTACAAAGTTCAGCGTGGCAAACGTTTCAAATGGCTGAGCACTGACATCAGACGAACCAGTAGCCAAGGAAATTTGAATTGTGCCGCGGTTGGTGAAGTTGACCACCGCTTGCGGAATCTGGGCAGGGTCATACACCGCGCCATAATTCACATAACTCTGCAGCACCTGCGCTTGCAACGCTACCGAGAATCCGGCACACACTAGAAATATTGCAAACTGCCGCATGGACCACCTCATCTGCTCAAAGCACGCCGTTCAAGCTCTTGAATCGAAAGCCCGCTCGGGAACACGACCGGCGGGTTCGTACTGCCATCAAAATAACCCCAGACCCAACCGATCCCCGCACTCGCCTCATCCATAAAACCGGGGAACTCATTGAGGTACC
>JANWZY010000295.1 GCA_025061935.1 Verrucomicrobiia bacterium | reverse complement strand
TAACGACGACTTCGTGAAGGCCATAGATGGAACTACGGTGCTGGTGGCGGCACACCACGGGCGCGAACAAGGCTGGTGTGCCGACCTTTTCGGCTACATATCGCCGAAGCTGGTGATAATTTCCGACGGGGCGGCGGGCGAGACAAGCTACGCATCGCGCTACGTGGGAAAAGCGGAAGGCTGGCCCGTGACGGCGACCAGTTCCAAGGAAACCAAGATCCGCTACGTTGTCTCCACCCGCGACAACGGGCATGTATGCCTAAAAAGCGATGGGCATTCTCAACTCGAAGTTACCGTAACGAAACACTGATGATCGCGCGTTTTGACCTTTACGATTTTGGGGCCAACCTGATTCCCGGGCTGGTGTTCTTGTGGTGTGTGCAAATGCTGGCTGGGTTGTTTGGCTGGACGTTGCCGCTGGATTTCACCGGCGGACTGGCCGAAACCTCCATCCTCATCGCGCTCGGCTACATCACCGGCCTGCTGCTCCAAGGCTTGAGCCAAGGCGTGGTCGAGCGACACATCCTCAAACCGCTCTGGGGCGGTTTCCCCTCCGAACGCTGGCTGTTGCCGGACGACAACCATTTCTCCGCTGACTACAAAGCCCGGCTGCTAGCGCTCATCCGCGACCGTTTCGGCGTCGCCACCGAACCCGAGCTGCCGACCGATTGTCCGCGCAACCGCGCCCGCCAGTTGCGCCTGAAAAAGAACCGCGAATTGTTCTACTTGGTTTACCGCGCCGTCGGCGAAACCAGTCAACGCCCGCTGACTTTCAACGCCCACTACGGACTGTTCCGCGTGCTGCTGACGATGTTCGGCGTGCTCGCGCTCGTTTCCCTTGCCGGTTTTGTATGGGCACTGTGTTGCCAGCCCACCAACCGGCTGGCGTTCAGCGCGTGGACAATCGTGTTCATGGGGGCAACGCTGATCGCGTATTTTCGCTGCAAAAAGCGCGGCGAAGACTTCGCCCAATCCGTGTTTGACCTGTTCATGGCCAGCGTTGCCGGCAAATCAGCAACGCCCGAGGAAAGCCGGGGTGTCAAGGAGGGCGGGAAATGAGCCATCGGCCTGGCCAACCCTATGCGTTTTGGAGTGCGGCAGCTTGCTGCCGCTTTGAGATAGCGCCGGCAAGCCGGCGCACTCCAGACGCTTCGCGCCAGTCAAAACGGGAAGCAGTCCACGAGGCCGTCATCGCGCTGGTCGGCTTGCCCGTGCGCGGCGCGCAAGCAGTCGCCCGCCTCGAAAAAGCCAAAAGTGTGTCATGAAAAGGCCAATCCATGGAGGGTCGGGTTCCACCCCGACCGTAACCGATGGCGCCGGTGGAACCGCGCCCTCCATTGGCGCGGGTGGCACCGCGCCCGCCATTGGCGCCGGTGAAACTGCGCCCGCCAGGAAACATCCGGCCCACCCGCCTGTCGTCGAATCTTTCAATCGCCCGATCATCGTTTTCCTGACCGTCTGCACCAAAGACCGCCAACCCATTCTGGCGACGCCGCGCATGCACGATTTGCTCGTGCGGGCCTGGTCCATCGCTAACCACTGGCTCGTAGGACGCTACGTCATCATGCCCGACCATGTTCATCTTTTCTGCTCGCCGGCAACCTGGCCGAGAATGCCGTTGAAGAACTGGGTAAGCTACTGGAAAAGCCTTGTAACGCGTGCGCTGCGTGGTCACGGACCCCTGGTTGGAGGGTCGGGTTCCACCCCGACCGTAACCGATGGCGCCGGTGGAACGGCGCCCGCCATTGGCGCGGGTGGCACCGCGCCCGCCATTGGCGCCGGTGAAACTGCGCCCGCCAGGCCGCGCGAAATATGGCAACGGGATTTCTGGGACACACAATTGCGTCGCGGCGAGAGCTATTCGGCCAAATGGGAATATGTTCGACAGAACCCGATACGCGCAGGGTTGGTTGCCAACGCCGCACACTGGCCTTACCAAGGCGAACTGAACATCTTGGAATGGCATGATTAAAAGCCCGACCGTCAGGTTAACGGCCGGGGAGCGGGCGCCGTTCCATGAAGCCGTCATCGCCCTCGTCCGCGCGCGCCTTGAAAAGGCCAAGAGCGTTTGAGACAATGACGCCATGCCTGGAACCGAGCGGTGGACAAATCCCGATGTGCTGCGTTGGGCGCGGGAACGGCTCAATCTCACAGTTGACCAGGTCGTTGAGGAATCGAAGAAACTCGCGAAACGGCATTTTGCGCAGATTTCCGCCGGAGACCTCAACACATGGGAAACTGGCGCAGGCACGCCCGAGTTGGCGCATTTGGAGACATTGGCTGAAATCTATGCCTGCCCGGTTGGCTGGTTCTTCTTGAATTCGCCTCCTGCCGAGAAATTGCCGGTAAGTTTTCGCGGGCTGGCAAAGCCGCGCGAGCAACTTGAGTCACTGTCGCAACGGACCCTGCGCCGGTTCATGGAACAGGCGCAATGGACGGTGGAAACGCTGCGCAAGACCGGTCAGCCGTGGCAGGTCACAATTCGGCCCGCGCAGGTTTCGCCCCGAGTCGTCAACGCCGACATGCTGGCTGCCGAATACCGGCAACGGTTCGACTGGACAGCCAAGCGCCGCCAGCAATTTGCAGGCAAGTACAAAGAGGCGTTCCGCTGGTGGCGGCGCGTCGTTGAAGCACAGGGCGTGTTCTGTTTCGAGATGCCGCTTGACCCGGCGGAAACCCGCGGCGCGGCGTTGTGGCTGGAGGGCTACCCATTCATTCTGGTCAATCACCAGGACATCGAGGCAGCAGCGGGACGGATTTTCACCTTGCTGCACGAGTTCGCCCATCTAGTTAGCGCGGGAGAAGGCGTTGTCTGTGATTTTCATGGATCGCAGCACGCCCACAATCCCGAGCCGTTCGCCAACCGGTTTGCGGCGCGGGTGCTGGTCACACCCGACGAGTTGCGCCAGCGTTTGCGGGAAGTCGGAGAAGACCGCCCGCGGACCGACTGGCCGGATTCATTGCTAGACAAGCTGCGCAGTCCTTTCTGCGCGAGCCGCGATGTGGTGGCGATTTTGTTGCAAGAACTGCGGCTTGCACCCGCTGATTTCTATGAGCGCAAACGCGAGCAGTGGGCCAGCCGCAAGCCGTGGGGACGCGGCGGCAAGCGCCCGCCATTGAATGAGCAAAAGCTACAAGAAGTCGGTTACTCGC
>JANWZY010000294.1 GCA_025061935.1 Verrucomicrobiia bacterium | reverse complement strand
GCACAGCTACAACCCGAATGAGCCGGTTTTATCAGATTGATTCGACGCGGATCAGTCTCCGGGAATACTGGTGGGGAACAAAATCGCCTGTGCTAGTTATCGGGTTGCTGCTCAAACTGCTCGGCATACGGTTGCCCGCTTCCGCCGACGATCCAAACGCAGAATCAACTCTCCCATTCCTGGCCGAGGAACTGCCGCCTGACGTTGCTCACAGGTTCGGTCCCGTCGCAGCCGAGCTGCATGCGCTCGGATTCACCGAGCCCGTTTATCACGTCTTTAATGATCCTGGCACACGCACCTCCATCTACTGGGCCACATTCAGGCATTCATCGGGCAAATACTTCGCTCGCATCCAAAACCGAATTTGGCGGCTCGCCCGGAAACCGGATCGTGGCGTTATTGTAATGTTTTTCACCGAATTCGCCGACGGCACGTTCCTTGTGTCGTCTTCCGGCAAACCCGACCTGGCCACACCCACAACGGTCCAAATGAACTGGATGCCGAACGCCGCCATTGCGGTGCTTTGGACAAAACACGAACAGCTCACTGCACAAGCGAGCGAGCGCAAAATGATCGCGCCGGTCGCTTCACGCGACCAACTCATCGCAGCCTGCGAACGGCATCACATCCTGCTGCGCGACTTCAATCTGGAGCGCGGTGTGTTCAGGCCGCGCACCGAGGCCGAACAGGCAGAGGCGGATGAGTACGCTAGGAGTGTTGAGCAGGCCAGGACAAATGGACTCGAGCACGCTGAAGTATTCGCGGAGCTGGAACGGCTGCAGACAAGCTCGCAAAAGCCGAACTGGTGGAACATAATCCTTGTGTTGGGGGCAACGCTCGTGTTGTTCATCGCCCTTGGCGCGGCAAGGTGGAGCTGGGAATTCACGCTGCTGCTCATTCCGGTCCTGCTGCTGCACGAGACCGGACACTGGCTCGCCATGCGCTTGTTCCGGTACCGCAACCTGCGCATGTTTTTTATCCCGCTGTTTGGGGCGGCCGTCACCGGCCAAAACTGGAACGTGCCGGGCTGGAAAAAAGCGCTGGTGTCCCTGGCCGGGCCGCTCCCCGGCCTTGTGCTCGGGGCAGCACTCGTGATTGCGGGTTGTGCACTGGACGCGCCCGCCCTTATTCGACTCGCAACGCTGCTGTTAATTGTCAACTGGTTCAATTTGCTGCCCGTGTTGCCCTTGGACGGTGGACACGTGCTGCAGGCGACACTGTTCTGCCGAAACAGGTGGCTTGACTTCGGCTTCCGCGTCGCGGCGGTTTTGGTCTTGATGCTCTTGTCGGTGATCGGCGTGGGCAAACTGTTCTTTTACCTCGCAATCGCGTTCGCAATCGGTCTGCCCGTGGCGTTCAAACTCGGCAAGGTGACCGACCAACTGCGGCGTCGGGCGTTGCCAGCGCCGCCTACCGACGCAGACCGCATTCCGCAGGAAACCGCACAGGCAATCATAACCGCGCTCAAGACCGAATTCCCAAAAGGCATCAACGACAAAACACTGGCTTCCTATGCGCTGAACGTGTTTGAAACGCTCAATGCCAGGCCCCCAAGCGTGCCGGCCACAATCGGCCTGCTTGCGTTGCACGCCAGTGCGCTGGTGATGGTCCCGTTGTTTGGCCTGGTGGTGTTGTTTGTGCTGCGGGGCGGCGAAATGGCCCGGTTTGTAACTGCATTGGCGGCGCAGCCAAAGTACAGCGTCGAGTGCGCAAGCTGGCAGGCGTGGCCCGGCAATTTTAATCATGGCAAAGGCGTCGAAACGCGGAATCTTCTGGTTGCAACTTTCGATGAACGGCAAATTGCAAGTGCAACATTTGCCGAGCTGACAAACCGTCTGCCACTAACTGCAAGAGTCGGCTTGTTCGGTTCAACGTTGCTGTTGTCGCTACCCGCGCGAGAAGGCACACCACAAAACAAATGGTTTGCCGAATTGCAGACACGCACAACAAATGCGTTCGTGGCGCCAAGCAACCAATCTGTGACCGTGAGGTTCATGCTCATTGCCCCCAGCCAAACAAGCGCAGCCAATATCGCCCGCGCCCTCCGGGACTATTTCATACCAGATTTGCAGTATGCGCTCCTGCCGCCCTGGGCGCCGACGGCAAAAACCACCGCCTTCGCCAAGTACAGCTCCGCGCGCCGTCAATGGCAGCAGATCGAACGCGAGCTGCAAAAGGTCTGGAACGACCCTGCGATGGATGAACTGGTGAAAAAGTTTGCCGCCCAGCGCAGCCGGCCCACAACTAAAGAACGGGACGAGTTCATCCATAAAAGAGACAAGCTGCTCGCCGAGTTGCAATCCGCAGCTCGCGAGCGGCTCAGGACAAACCCCGTTTACCCGATTGACCCTGAATTGCTCGACCTGCACGCGCGATTGGGGAGCGTGCCACAAAGCAACGCCGTTGAACGGGCCGCTTTGATCGAACGAATTGCAATAAAGCTCGGCCCGCTCACTGCCAGTGCCAGCACGGTAAGCGACACCGCCACTCCCTATGGCACAACGTTCGGTTCCGTGACGCAGCGCAAACAGATAATCGAAATCCACGCCCTGGGTTTCATCGAGCCGATGACCGGCCTGCCGGCGTTTGTTGACTGGGTCTGCGCGCACGGATGTGACAAAATCAAGTACGAGTTCATCCCGACATACTTCTTTTTCGACGACGAATCCGAACCTGCAAATCCATGAGCGCGGCCCGGCACCATGCCCTGGGTGCGATCCGACGGCATTTGACCGCGTCACCAATTAAAAAGTGTCCCCGCCACCGCAAGTCAACTTGTCACGTCGGTTCCGACCCTCCATGCATTCAACAGCTCGAGTAGCTTCCGCGAACCCGAAACCACATCAGGCCGTACACCAGCCATTTCAACTGATCCGGAAAATAACCGTGGAACCGCGTATAGGTTCCCAGAAACACAAAAAGTATCAGCAGCGGCAGCGCAAACATGTGAAGCGCGCTGCCCCACCGAATGGCTTTGTGCTGCGGGATCGAGGGCCACAACAGTGCCCCAGCCGCTAGCGCATAGGCCACTGTCATGACCGGCAGGGCCAACCATGGCAAAATGACGATGGGCGGGGTCTCAGCCGCGCCCAAGCCACAACCGATCAGCACAGCCACAAAATAATTTCGGGCGAAAATGCCCAAGCTAACCCATGTGCCAATGCAATAC
>JANWZY010000293.1 GCA_025061935.1 Verrucomicrobiia bacterium | reverse complement strand
CGGCCACGACCACAGCACGTGAATCGCGTGCCACACGCTCTTCCATGCCTGTGGCCACCAACGGCGCTTCGGTCACAAGCAGCGGGACAGCCTGCCGCTGCATGTTCGAACCCATCAGTGCGCGGTTCGCGTCGTCGTGTTCGAGGAACGGGATCAAGCTCGCTGCAACCGATACAAGCTGCTTCGGCGACACGTCCATGTAATCGACGCGGGACGGTTCCACGTCCACGAACTCGCCGCCCTTCCCCCTGCAGACCACGCGCTCGGTCAAGAACCGGCCCTTCTCGTCAATCGGCGTGTTGGCCTGAGCAATAATGAAGTTCTCCTCACGGTCCGCAGTGAGATATTCGATCTGGTTCGTCACGCGCCCGTTCTCGACCTTGCGATACGGCGTTTCAATGAACCCGAACTCGTTCACGCGCGCAAATGTAGCCAGCGACGCGATCAAGCCGATATTCGGCCCTTCGGGCGTTTCGATCGGGCAGATTCGGCCATAGTGCGACGGGTGCACGTCGCGCACCTCGAAGCCCGCGCGCTCGCGCGACAGCCCTCCAGGACCCAGCGCCGACAAACGCCGCTTGTGCGTCAGTTCCGCAAGCGGATTGACCTGGTCCATGAACTGAGAAAGTTGGCTGCGCCCGAAGAAATCGCGCAACACAGCCGAGAGCGCCTTGGGATTGATCAGTTTCTGCGGCGTCATCGCTTCGGCTTCCTGGTCGAAGAGCGTCATTCGCTCCTTGACAAGCCGCTCGGTCCGCGCCAAGCCGACCCGACACTGGTTGGCCAGCAATTCGCCCACTGTGCGCACGCGCCGGCTGCCCAAATGGTCAATGTCGTCAACAGTGCCGTCGCCCTTCCGAAGGCGCAAAAGGTATTTTGTGGCCGCTACAAGGTCTTCTTTGGACAGCACGCGCGACTCGTTCTTGGGGCTGAGGCCGAGCTTCTGGTTTATCTTGTACCTGCCGACGCGGCCCAGGTCATACCGCTTCGGGTCGAAGAACAGCCGCTTGATCAGCGCGCGCGCATTGGCGGCCGTGGGCGGGTCGCCGGGACGGATGCGACGATAAATGTCCTTGAGTGCTTCCTCCTCATTCTTGGCAGGGTCCTTGCGCAAACACTTAATGATTATGCCGTCATCGGCTGAAGTATCCACAACACGGATTTTATTGATCCCCAACTCGGCGATTTGCCTCAGGACAGCCCTCGACAACGGCTCGAACGCGCGCGCCACAACGAGACCTTTTTCCTCGTCCACAGCGTCTTCGATCAACACCTTGTTTTGGAGGTCCGGCAGCTTTGCCGCATCCTTAACACTCAGCTCCTCGATCTCGTAAAATAACTTGATGATTTCTTCGTCAGTGCCGCGCTGTTTCTCGTCCGTTTCTTTCCCTTTGGCCTCGGCGTCGAGGAAACTTATTGCGCGGAAGAAGGTGGTGGTGAGGAACTTCCGCCGGCGCTTCTTGCGGTCTAAGTACACGTATAGCAAGTCGTTTGTATCGAACTGCGCCTCGTACCACGACCCGCGGTCTGGTATTATCCGGAACGAATGCAAAATCTTGCCGCTCGGATGCTGCGTGGCCTCAAATGCTATACCGGGCGAGCGGTGGAGTTGGCTCACCACGACGCGCTCGGCACCGTTGATTACAAATGTGCCCTGCGGCGTCATCAAAGGCATTTCGCCCATGAAAACTTTCTCCTCCTTGGCGCCTTTGCCCTCTTCCTTAAGCACGAAAGTCACGTGCAGCGGCGCGGCGTAGGTTAGCCCCTCCCTGAGGCATTCCATCCAAGTCATCTTCGGCTCGCCTACCTCGTACGAGACAAAATCGAGCACGCACCGGCCATCGTAGCTCTCGATCGGAAACACTTCCTTGAACACGGCCTGCAAGCCGACGTTGCGCCGCTTCGATGCTGGCACGTCAGCCTGCAAAAATTCCCTGAACGACTCGATTTGCAGTTCGATCAGGTTCGGCGGCGCGATAACCTCGCGTATCTTGCCGAAGTTGATTCTTTCAGTTTTGCTCGACATGTTTCGTGTTTTGTTGCGCCGTGCATCGCCGGCAGGGCGCTTGACAACACATCACCCTTTGGCTAGCTCCGGCTCGATCAAAAGCCCAGCCGCCATTTCGCGTCCAAACCAGCGATGGCTCGGTCCAGCTTGTTTGTGCAGACGCAATACCGCGTCCAATGCGCCTGTTCGGCCTTGGCGGCTGCCGCGCCAGGTCACGTACCGCAGGCACGACAACCGCCAAAAACAATGCCACTTACTTCAATTCGACCTTGGCACCAGCTTCTTCGAGTTTCTTCTTGGCTGCTTCGGCCTCGGCCTTGCTCACACCCTCGAGCACGGGCTTGGGCGCGCCCTCAACCAAGGCCTTAGCCTCGGCCAAGCCGAGTCCTGCCTTAACTTCCCTGACAGCCTTGATGACGGCTATCTTCTTGTCCGATGGGAACGAGGCCAAAATAACATCGAATGTCGTCTTGGCCTCAGCCGCAGCCTGTTGCGGAGCAGCAGCCGCCGCCGGCGCAGCCGCAGCAACTGCTACGGGCGCAGCAGCGCTGACACCCCATTTTGCCTCAAGTTCCTTAACTAGCTCGGCGATTTCGATCACCGTAGCATTGCTCAGTTCCTCAATGATTCGTGCTTTGTCTAGTGCCATGGTTACCTTTCAGTTTCGTCGTCATCCCCGTGCCAATCTGGGGATGGTTTAAGTTCGCGTGTGCGAACCGACGAGTTACTTTTCCTGCTCCTGACTGGTTCCAATCCCGGACCGCCTACCTGTGGCGACCCGGATTTAAAATTATAATCACTCACGCGCCTTTGTCCACACGCGCTTGCAGGACCCGCGCTAGCTGCGTGGCCGGGGCGCCAAGCACTCTGACCAGCCGCGTGGCCGGCGCGTTCAACAGCCCGAGCAAGCTCGCGCGCAGCGTGTCGAGCGAGGGCAAATCGGCCAGCATGCTCAGTGCTGCCTCATCGAGCTCCTGATCGTTCAGATATCCAAATTTGATCTTGGGCCGCTCGAACTCGGCCGCGAACGTCTTGAGAACCTTAGCCGCCGCAGAAATGTCCTTCTGGCCAGTCACAACTGCAAGCTGCCCGGTCAGGCGCGGGCCCAGGTCCGGCAAACCTGCCTCGAGCACCGCCTGCCTGAATAACGAGTTCTTGACCACAT
>JANWZY010000292.1 GCA_025061935.1 Verrucomicrobiia bacterium | reverse complement strand
GATAGTCGTCAAAGTCGGCACAGGCATACTGACCGACAGCACGAACCGGCCAGACCACGCGCAAATGGAACAATTGGTCGCGCAACTGGCGCAACAGCGCCGCGCAGGCAAAGACATCGTGCTGGTCACATCGGGGGCAATCGGTTCCGGCATGGGGCTGCTCGGGCACACACGCCGCCCAACCGAGCTGGCAGAACTCCAAGCGTGTGCCGCGGTCGGTCAATTGCAGCTCATGACCATGTACCAGCAGTTGTTTGCCAAGTACGGGCTCACTGTGGCTCAAGTGCTGCTTACACATGATGACCTTGCTCACCACGAGCGACACCTGAACGCGCGGAATACCCTAATCACGCTCCTCGAACACGGCGTGGTGCCTATCATAAACGAGAACGACGCCGTCTCATTCGCAGAAATCAAATTCGGCGACAACGACAAGCTCTCAGCACTCGTAGCCGCACTGCTGCCGGCGGACCTGCTCGTGATCCTGACCAGCGTGGACGGCCTGATTGAAAACTACGGCCGACCAGATGCACGTGTCATACCCTTGGTCGAGCGGATTGATCAGCATATAAAAAGCATCGCCAAAGGCACCTCAAGCACAACTTCGGTCGGCGGTATGACTTCCAAGCTCGATGCAGCTCAAATCGTCACCAGATCGGGCATCCCGCTAGTAATCGCCTCCGGCAGAAAAAAAGACGTGCTCGAGCGCATCCTGGCAGGACAAGAAGAAGGCACGCTCTTTGTGCCGCACCCGCGCAAGCTAAAAGGCCGCAAACGATGGATCGCTTTCTTCCACAGGCCGAAAGGTACGCTCTACGTTGATGACGGCGCCAAAACAGCATTGCGCGAACGGGGCAAAAGCCTCCTACCACCAGGCATACTCAGATGCGACGGCGAGTTCAGTGCCGGCGACGTAGTCCGCATCTGCGACACTGACGGCACAGAATTCGCGCGCGGCATCGCCAGATTCGACGCCGACGCGATCCGCAGCGGCAAGCTCAGCCGGGTCGAAATCGTGCACCGCAACGACATGGTCATCCTGTAAAAGCCCGATCAATCGCGCACATGCCCCAGCCCGATCCAACCCAAGCCCAACAAACAAGCGGACAACCCCCTAAAAAATTGGCCCCGGACGCGCCCACTCCCAAAATCAAGTTCAAGCTGACTATCGCATACGACGGAACTGCTTATCAAGGTTGGCAGGAACAAAAGACCGGGACCGGTATCCAACAAAAAATTGAAACAGCACTCGCAAAACTTTTCCCCAGCAAACCCAAGCTGCACAGCGCCAGCCGGACCGATTCAGGCGTGCATGCACTCGGCATGGTCGCACATTTCGAAGTCCCACACCAAGAATTCAAGAAACGCAGAATGCCCATCCGGCATCTCCCGCTGGCAATCAATGCGTGGCTGCCAGAAGACGTACGCATCGTAAAGGCGCAGCGCGTCAGCCCGGAGTTCCATGCGCGGTTCGACGCTGTGTCGAAGCAATACCGGTACTTCGTATGGAACCACCCAGTGATGAACCCACTACTGCGGCATACCGCTTGGCACGTGCCGCGCAAGCTCGACATCGTAGCCATGCGCGCCGCAGCCAAGCAGTTTATTGGCCAACACGATTTCCGCGCGTTTGCGGCCAACCCGGGGTATCCAAAAGAAAACACCGTTCGCACAGTCACCCGTTGCGAATTTAAAAAAAGCGGGCCGCTTCTAACCTTTATCATCGAAGCAGACGGGTTTTTGTACAAAATGTGCCGGGGCATAGTTGGCACAATCGTGCAGGTCGGCCTGGGTAAGTTCACCCCCGAGCAGATCACCCAGATGCTGGCACAGCGCGACCGACGCTTGGCCGGCATGAACGCACCTGCACACGGCCTCGTGCTGTGGAAGGTCAACTACAGCCAACAAAAATGAATCCCGCAAAAAACCCCGATTCGGGCACACGCAAAAAACGACCGTCTTGACTTATCAAGTGGAACGTATGGACTTTTGGTGCCAGCAACACCGTACTCCCGAAAACTCTTCAACCCGACCGAGCCAGCACCATGTTCTAACCAACCGGGCCTGACTCAGACTACCCACACAGAATGCACCCCTTGATCGTCGCGGAGCCCTTAGGCTGAATGGTTTCCGCCCAAGACACATCGGTGCAGTCGAGAGTGCATCTGGAGCGGAGGCGGTACGCCGAGAAATCATCCGAGCCGCGCCTGCAACAGCACTGGTTGCGTCCGCTGACCCAAAGTGCCGATGACTTGGCGCAAGTTCCGGACGCTTCGCCTCCCCGAGGGTAAGTCCGTGCTTGGCGCGTTAGGCCGCCGAATGCGCCAGCTCGCCGGCCATCTTGCGTAATGCGCCGGGCAGGTTGCACAGCGCGACAAGCACGTTGCCTGTGCCACACAAACGAAATCGGAAGCAAGCTCCCGCACTCCCAAACGCTCTGCGACAACCAGCGACACAACAATCGCTTGCTACATCACTTGTGGAGATGATCCGGTGCGCGGTGCTCAGCCCAGAGAAATCAAGTGCCGGTTGTTGCTGTGCAGATTTTTAGAAGACTTTGCGTCTCTTGGGCTGAGGGGCTCTTAGGTGTCTGGCTTTGGGCGCTCACGGGGGCGTCGGATACATAGCGCGCACCTGAAGTAGCGGCTAGTGGCATCACGTATGACAAAATTCGAGTCCGCAAGAGACGCCAGACTATGCCAATCCCATAGATGCCAGTGTGTGCCGTAGCTGCGTCTGTCAAAACGCGGCGGGTGTTCGGCCTGTCGCCCGCGCTTGGTATCCGCGCTCTAACAAGCGCAGCTACGAGGTCTCCTGTTCGTAGCTGCGCTTGTTAAAGCGCAGTCGGCACTTGAAACCGATCATCCATGTCTTCCACGTTTTTACAAACATGGCTACGGGTTGTGGCCACCTAGCTTGCGCTTGCCAAAGCGCAGGATTGTCCGCACCCCGCTCAATTGGCTCCACGTTTTACCAAACGCAGCTACGAGAATGGGTCAAAGTCGGCCGTAGCTGCGCTTGTCAAAGCGCGGCCGGCATTGTGGCTCTCTGGGTTCTGTCGCCCTGGCGGGCTTTGAGCCGCTTGGCCTGCTGGCGCCCGAACCGTGAAAGGGCCCTAGCCCGGCCTGAGTTGCGCGCCACCCCGCAATCCAAAATTTTTGTCCCACCTGGGACAA
>JANWZY010000291.1 GCA_025061935.1 Verrucomicrobiia bacterium | reverse complement strand
TACCACCAGCATGTCAAGCCCAGGTAAGGTTCTTCGCGTTGCATCGAATTAAGCCACATGCTCCACCGCTTGTGCAGGCCCCCGTCAATTTCTTTGAGTTTCAACCTTGCGGCCGTACTCCCCAGGCGGCACGTTTAACGCGTTAGCTTCGCCACGGACGGGGTCGAATCCGCCCACGGCAAACGTGCACCGTTTAGGGCTGGGACTACCAGGGTATCTAATCCTGTTTGCTCCCCCAGCTTTCGTGCCTCAGCGTCAGGGGTGTTCCAGGGACTCGCCTTCGCCACCGGTGTTCCTCCCGATATCTACGCATTTCACCGCTACACCGGGAATTCCAGTCCCCTCTCCCACCCTCTAGCCGGGCAGTATCCGATGCACTTCCGCAGTTGAGCTGCGGGATTTCACATCAGACTTACCCGACCGCCTACGCACCCTTTACGCCCAGTGAATCCGAACAACGCTCGGGACCTCTGTATTACCGCGGCTGCTGGCACAGAGTTAGCCGTCCCTTCCTCTTCCGGTACCATCAGACGCCCGACGTATTAGGCCGGGCGCTTTTGTCCCGGATGACAGGGGTTTACAGGCCGAAGCCCTTCATCCCCCACGCGGCGTCGCTCCATCAGGCTTTCGCCCATTGTGAAAGATTCTCGACTGCTGCCACCCGTAGGTGTCTGGGCCGTGTCTCAGTCCCAGTGTGGCTGGCCGTCCTCTCAGACCAGCTACCCGTCTTAGCCTTGGTAGGCCGTTACCCTACCAACTAGCTGATAGGCCGCGGGCTCATCCTGAAGCGCCAGGCCCGGCTTTTGACCGGGTCCCCAGCCTTTAATTCCCAGAGGATGCCCCCCGAGAACCACATCCGGAATTAGCCCCAGTTTCCCAGGGTTATGCCGGTCTTCAGGGTAGATTACCCACGTGTTACTCACCCGTGCGCCGCTAGGACCAGCAGATATTGCTACCCGCTGGTCCCCGCTCGACTTGCATGTCTTATCCACGCCGCCAGCGTTCGTTCTGAGCCAGAATCAAACTCTCCGTCAAAAAATGACGTTAGCTTGATTCTCGCCCGGCTTTTAGACCGGACGGTAAAGGTTGAACTCTCCGGGATCGGGCTGCTAACCCGCCCGATCCTGAAGGGGCTCTGTCTTGTCGCACAATTCAAATTTCAAAGAACAGCGGGCTTAACACCCGGAAAATCACTCGATCTGCATTCTTGCGTAGAGACGACAACTCTAGCTGCCGCTGGTTTTCTTTTTCCAAAAACCTGCGTCTCAACGCAACTGAAAAATTGCGGCGCTTAATTTATTAATCCGCCGCGCCTTGTCAAGAGTTTTTTTGCGCCGATTTTTGCGGCGCAAAACCTTTTTTCTGCAAAAACTATAGCCTAGCGTAAAATCTGCGCAAGAATTTTTTTTGCTTTCGGAAAGTATCGCTCCAAGTGCGACGGAAAATTGGCCTTCGGCCCCAGAAACGGCAGCCTAAAAACCGGCACCGGGGCAATTAACTCCTTGAGAATTCGTGGGTTAGAACGGCTCGAAAGGTCGGGTTTCTTTTGGTCCATCAGCACGACTTTAACTGGCCGGATTCCGCGCCGGCTGAGCGCTTCGAGCGTAAGGAGCGTGTGGTTTATTGTGCCGAGTCGGTTCGGCGCCACAACCACAACTTCGCAATCTAATTCGGTAATCACGTCCACGACCTTGATTTGGCTTGTGAGGGGTACAAGCGCACCGCCCACCCCCTCGATAATCAACCAATCACACTTCTTCTGCGCGGCGCGTACGCATGCGACGGCAAACGCTATGTCTATGGCTTCCCGGCGCCGAAATGCCGCGGCAAATGGCGCAAGTGGTTCGGGAAAATACACAGGATTCAACTCTTCAACGGAAAGCTCGTACTGCTGTAAAGCCGCGAGGAAACGTGCATCATGACGGTCGCCCGTGCAAAACGGTTTCATCGCCAGCGCGTGCACACCGCGCCTGCGCAGGTAAATCAACATCAAACCCGTCAGGACTGTCTTACCGACACCGGTGTCTGTGCCGGTAACGAAAGTGACGCGTCCGGTGGTACCATCAGTTCGCAAACGGTTGGTCATGTGCCGTAGAAACTCAGCACCTGGATGTCTTGCGGGCTGTTCCGGCCCAACACCGCCTTGAACTGGCGTTTGTAGCCGGCCACTTCGACGTCAACCGTCACTTCGAATGTCCGGCTACGCACGTCGCAAACTCGCATGATGCTCTCGACGGCTTGCCTGCTTAAGCCCGGCACGTTGATCAACTCGCCGGGGTTCCGGAACGGCGTGTCATCCTCAGTCCCATCCACGCCATCCGGCCCGGCGCGCAATTTGATAATTTCGGCGGCGATTAGCGAGTCGATCAGCGGGGAAACAAGCTGAAGCACAGCGGCTGACGCGGTGTTGATATTGATTCGGCCAGACGAGATGGGCGTGAATAGTTCGACTAACCCGGCGGTGTACGGGATCAACTCGTTGCGTGCGCCGGTGAACAACCTGTCTCGGGCTTGGAAAGCAGCCAAAGGCCGCTCGGGTGCGCGCTGCCCCCAGAAAATCTCGGGAGTCACCCCTTTGATGAGCAGCAACTCGGCCATGTCGTCAATAGGCCCGTTTTTCGCCTCGTATGGTGGGATGCAGCCCAGGTAGTAGTCCGTCTCTGCGCCGCCCGGGTGCGTAGCGTTGTCAGGGTCAATCCAATCGAGAATCGCGCCCGCAATTGCAGAAGCCTCGACCGCATCCACGCCCATCAGTGTGAGGGCATGCTGAAGCATGCCCTCATTGGCGAGATTGATGTTTGCCTTCCGCTCAAGGTCCACGATTTTGATGCTGGTAATTTTCCCGTTGCCCAGCTCGACCGGCTGGTTCAGGTCAACCTCGGCAAGCGGCGAATTTGATATCATGAAGCTGCCCGGTCCCCCAGCCCATTTCTGATTGAGCGAGTCATACGGTTCGTTGCCGAAGGCGAGCTGCAGGCCCAGAACCCACCGCGCGCGTTCGACGCCCGAGCGGCCCAGCCAGATCAGCTCAGTCTCGTAACTGGTATTCTGGGCTAGCTTGGTCTCGACCTTCATTGAATAAGCGAATCCCCCAGCTAGAACCGAAAGCACGATAATCGAAATCATCACGATAATGAGTGCTATGCCGGCCCGCGGCGCCGCGGCTTTGGGTCTGGAACGCACTCT
>JANWZY010000290.1 GCA_025061935.1 Verrucomicrobiia bacterium | reverse complement strand
TGCGGCGGGCGATCACATTGCCCTGCGCGTCGGTAATGTTCACAACAGGCCAGTCCTTTTCCGGTTTGAGCATGATGGTGGTTTCGATCATGTCCATCGGCGCGGGGTCGGTGGCGGTTTCAGCGCGGCCGATCTTACCGAATACGCTTTGCACCTCGGGGAAGCTCTTGATGATTTTGTCAGTTTGCTGGAGCAGTTCGCGGGCTTTGGTTGGGCCAATGCCTGGAAGGGTGGTGGGCATGTAAAGCAAGTCGCCCTCGTAAAGCGGCGGCATGAATTCCGAGCCGATGTTTTGATAAGGAAACAGTGCATTGGCCCGGGCGGTAAATCGCTTTAACGGCCCGTCAGGCAGCCGTTCAACTACAAGCTCGTTCCACGGGAAGAAAACCCACAGCACCAGTAGAAACGCCGCCGCGATGACAAACTTGTGTCTTTTGATCACGAAATCAATGCAAGGGTGATACAGCCGGATCAGGAAACGGCTGACCGGATTGCGTTCTTCAGGGCGTGGATTACCACGGATGAGTAACCCTGCCAGCACTGGCGCGAGCGTAACAGCCAACATCGCGGCGGCGGCCATTGAATACGTTTTGGTGAACGCCAGGGGTTTGAACAGGCGACCCTCCTGTTCCTGCAACACAAACACTGGGAGGAATGACACCGTCGCAACCAGCAGCGCATAGAAAATTGTCGGGCCGACTTCCACGCAGGCGTCGCGTATGATCTGCCAGTGGGGCTTTTTGCCTGCGTCCAGTTCGAGGTGCTTGTGGATGTTCTCGACGAGGATAATCACGCCGTCCACCAGCACGCCGATGGCGATGGCGATGCCGCCCAGGGACATGATGTTCGAGCTGATGCCCTGCGCGTGCATGATGATGAACGCCGTCAGCACCGCGATCGGCAAAATGATGATCGGCACGAGCGCGGTGCGGAAGTGCAGCAGGAAAATGAGAATAACCAGCGCCACCACGATGCTTTCCTGCAGCAGCGTGCGCTTCAACGTATTCACCGCGCGGTCAATCAATGCGCTGCGGTCGTAGGCGATCTGATATGTGATGTCAGCGGGCAGGCTTTTCATGGCCTGGTCCAGCGCGCGTTTTACATCCGCGATGACTTTTCTGGCGTTCGCGCCGTGGCGCACAACGACTATGCCGCCGACCGTTTCGCCCTCGCCGTTCCATTCGGCGATGCCGCGGCGCATGTCCGGGCCGATTTGCACGGTGGCCACGTCGCGCAAAAGAATCGGCACCCCGTTTTCACCGATGCCGACGGCGGTCTGGCGAAGTTGCTCGACGTTGTTAATGTAGCCGTTGACGCGGAGGATGTATTCCTTTTCCCCCAGCTCGAGTGCGCGTCCGCCCACCTCGCCACTGCTCCGGCGAATGGCCATTTCGATTTCCTTGAGCGAAAGGTTGTACGCGCGCAGTTTTACCGGGTCCAACGTCACTTGATATTGCTTCACAAACCCGCCGATGGACGCGACTTCAGAGACGCCCTCCACGGCAGTTAGCCGGTACCTCAGATACCAGTCCTGGATGGAGCGAAGTTGCTGGAGGTCGCGTTCTTTGGAATGCAGCGAATACATGAACGCCCAGCCCACGCCGGTGGCGTCCGGGCCGAGCGTGGGCGTGACGCCGCGCGGCAGTTGTCCGCTCAAGCCGCTCAGGTACTCCAAGACGCGGCTACGCGCCCAATAAAGGTCGGTGCCGTCCTCAAAAATCACATAAACGAATGAAAAGCCGTAAAACGAGTAACCGCGCACCGCCTTCGCGCCTGGCACGGACAACATCCTGGTAGCAATGGGATACGTAACTTGGTCCTGAACAATGTTGGGCGCCTGGCCTTCGTATTCGCTGAACACGATGACCTGCACGTCCGACAGGTCCGGCAGCGCGTCCACGGGAATGTTATTGACGGAATAAATCCCACCCAGCACCAGCATGACGGCGCTAATGAGGATTAAGAACCTGTTCCGCAGCGAGAAATCTATGAGGCGTGTGAGCATGGTGTCAGAACGAGTGGATAGCAGCCAAAAGAGCCAAAGGCCTGGCGCGATTCAAATGGCGTGGGTTTCTGTGCGGGCGCAACTGACGCGGGTGTGACAGTCTATGCCGCTTTCCCAAAGCCCCAGAGGTGTGCCACAGCTCAGAACCTCGCGACCGGCCAACGTTTATGGATGCACGGCGGTTCATATACTGTTACACTCAGTGTTGATGCCCTGTGGCGCGCTGCCTGCGCCAGTTCTCTTCAGCTACCTTGCCGTGAGGCACACTGCCGACAGGTACAAGGTCCATACCGCATTTGGGACACTGCCCGGGAGTGTCGGTGACAACATCGGCATCGGACGCCATTGGGCAGGTGTAAAGAGCAGGCGGCGCGGGAGCAGCGGCTCCTGACTCCAATGAGGGGGTTTGCGATTCGCGAGTGAACGTTCCGATCTGTGGAATTCCTGAATCTGGGCTGGTCATTTTCAGGATGGCCTCGCGCAATTGGCTTTCCGAATCGAGCATAAACTGGCCGGAAACAACGATTTGCTCCCCTTCCAATAGCCCGTTGAGCACCTGATAGACATCCCCTTCCCCGCGCGGCCCTAGGGCGACTGTGCGCGGCTCGAACCTCCCGCCGTCCAGTGCGACGAACACGGTGTTTTTCTTGCCGGTGCGCAGAACTGCCGACTCCGGTACGAGTAGCGCATCGCGCTCGAGTTCAGCCTTCAGTTCGACCGTGGCGAACATGCCGGGCATGAGGGCATGGTCGGGGTTGGGCAGCTCCAGTCGCACCCGCGCTGTGCGTGTCTTTTCGTCGAGTGCAGGATAAATGTAATTGACCTGCCCTTGGAACTCGCGCTCCGGCAGGGACGAGAGTGTCACCACTGCCGGCTGGCCAGGCTTCACAAATACCAGGTCTTGTTCGAATATCTGCGCTTGTACCCAGACTGTGTCGAGATTCGCAATGCGGTAAAGTTTCATGCCCGCGTCAACCATCTGGCCTTCGACAACCATTTTCTCGATGACAAACCCGTCAATCGGCGCAGCTATAAACAGTGTTTTCTTTAGCTGGCGCGTTTTTTCCAGTTCGGCAATTTGCGCATCGGAAATGTCGAAAAGCTTCAGCTTGGTCCGCGCGTCTTGCAAAAGCGCGGTGGCGCCAGCCGATCCGTCTGTGGCCTGTTGTAACGCCAGCGCATAC
>JANWZY010000028.1 GCA_025061935.1 Verrucomicrobiia bacterium | reverse complement strand
GTACATTGCCATGAATTCGGTTCCCACCATTTGCGCAGCGAGTTTTCTATGCGTCGCATGGGTCTCATGTGTCACATCGGCGCTGGCGGCTGCTACGCCAGCTCCCAGTATTTCACTTACTGCTGGCAACCAGCTCGTCTATACCCCGGACGCGCGCAGCAATCGCGTGCCGGATTTCTCGTATTGTGGTTACGCTGCGAACGAGCGATCCATTCCTGTTGCGCCGGTGCGTGTGGTGGTAGAACCGAAGCCTGGGGATTCGACCGCGCGGATTCAAGCGGCGCTTGATTACGTGGGCGGCCTGCCCGTGGACAGCAATGGCATGCGCGGCGCGGTGCTTTTGCTCGCCGGGCGCCACGAAGTCTTTGGCGGGTTGGTGATCTCGAATTCTGGTGTCGTGTTGCGCGGCCAGGGCGCGGGCACGAACGGGACGGTGTTGGTAGCCGCTGGGACTGATCGGCGGACGTTGATCCGCGTGACCGGCCGGAACGATTGCGTTTGTAGGAGCAACGCGAATTGGGAAGTCTCGGATGAATATGTCCCAGTGGGTGCGACCAGTTTCAGCGTGCGGGATGCGACCGGGCTTAGCCCTGGTGCGCATATTCGTCTTGTTCGACCCAGTACCGCTGCATGGATCGAGCGGCTCGGCGCAGCTGATCTCGGCGGGGGCGTGGGCACAGGCTGGAAGCCGGGCACCCGTGACATTGTTTGGGACCGGACTATCGTGTCTGTCGAGGGCAATCGCGTCACAATTGATGCTCCGATCACGACTGCGCTCGAGCGCGAGCTTGGGGGCGGTTACATTCTGGTTTGCGACTGGCCCGGGCGGCTGAGCAACGTTGGAGTTGAGAACATCCGGCTCGAATCGGCTTTCGACCCGGCGAATCCGAAGGATGAGGAGCATTCTTGGTGCGCGATCACGCTTGAAAACGCTGCGGATTGCTGGGTGCGCCAGGTCACGTTCAAGCATTTTGCCGGCTCGGCAGTGGCAGTCTATGAAACCTGCAGGCGTGTGACTGTGCAGGACTGCCTCTCGCTTGAGCCTGTCTCTGAGCTTGGTGGGTACAGACGGCACACGTTCTTTACGATGGGCCAGCAGACGTTGTTCCTGCGCTGTTATGCCGAGCATGGCCGGCATGATTTTTCGGTTGGACACTGTGCTGCTGGCCCGAACGCATTCGTGCAGTGCGAAGCGCGCGAGGCGTTGGCCGACAGCGGGCCGATCGAAAGTTGGGCGAGCGGGGTGCTCTACGACAACGTGGTTGTTGATGGCAACGCGCTCACGCTCGGGTTCCGGCCCGGGAACAACGCTGGTATCGGGTGGTCTGCGGCGAACTGCGTGCTCTGGAACTGCAGCGCGTCTGTGATCCGGTGTTGGAACCCGCCGGGCGCACAGAACTGGTCATTTGGGTCGTGGGGCGGGTTTGAAGGTGATGGCATCTGGCGCAGCTCGAATGACGCCGTGTCACCGGAAAGTTTGTTTGTGGCGCAACTTGGGGATCGGCTCGGGCCTGAGGCCGCTGCCCGTGTGCGGCTTATGCCGTCGCCGTTGCCCGCGTCAACGAACCCGACCATCGAGCAGGCTCAGGCATTAGCGGCCGCGTCGCGGCATCCTGCGCCGCAGTTGAAAGATTACATTGCAGCGGCGGCGACGCGCGAACCGATCCCGACTGCTTTTGGCGCAGCGCGGCCTATCGAGGAAATTTTCGTAGGCTCTAAGCCGGAGGTCGAAAATCGAAAATTGGAAATCCTGATCACCAATGGTTGGCTTACTGTGGCCGGCAAGCTTCTAGTTGGCGGGATCGCCAAGGTCGCTTGGTGGCGGGGGACGACACGGCCGGCCGAAGCGCCTGCGTTCGGTATCGCGCTCACGCGGTTCATGCCGGGTCGGATCGGGCGGGGATTCACTGACGATCTGGAAGAAGTTGCAGATGCGCTTGTTGCTACCGGCCAGGTCGCGCTCGAGCACAACTACGGGCTTTGGTACGACCGACGCCGCGATGACCACCAGCGCGTGCGGCGGATGGATGGTGACGTGTTGCCGCCGTTTTTCGAGCAGCCTTGGGCGCGCAGCGGCCAGGGCACAGCTTGGCACGGGTTGAGCAAGTACGATCTGACAAAGTTCAATCGGTGGTATTGGTCGCGGCTGCGGCAGTTTGCTGACATTTGCGACCGGCGCGGGCTGGTGCTGTTGCATCAGAATTATTTCCAGCACAACGTGCTCGAGGCAGGCGCGCACTGGGCGGATTTCCCGTGGCGCACTGCAAACAACATTAACGACACCGGTTTCCCTGAACCGCCGCTGTACGGGGGCGGCAAACGAATCTTCATGGCCGAGCAGTTTTATGACGTGACGCATCCGGTGCGGCGCGAGTTGCATCGGCTCTACATACGCCAGTGCCTCGATAATTTCACTAACAACGCGAACGTGATTCAGCTCACCTGCGCCGAGTTCACCGGCCCGCTCGCGTTCATGCAGTTCTGGCTGGATACGATTGCTGGCTGGGCGAATGAGAAGGGCATGAAACCGTTGGTCGCTCTGAGCGCGACCAAGGACGTTCAGGACGCGATTTTGGCTGACCCGGTTCGATGTCGGATGGTTGACGTGATTGATTTCCGGTACTGGTGGCGGACGCGCGGGGGCGAGTTCGCGCCGCCCGGCGGCAAAAATCTCGCGCCGCGCCAGTTCGAGCGCCAATGGCGCGGCGGCCGGCCCACTGATCTGGATTTGGCCGGCATGGCCCTCGAGTACCGCGTGCGGTTCCCGGGCAAGGTCGTCATTTGTGATTTCGACTCCGCGAGTTGGGCGTGGGTGTGCGCTGGCGGGTCATTGCCGCGGTTGCCGCGCACGACCGACTCGAACTTGCTTGCTGCCATCCCGCAGATGCAGCCTTGGGCCGAGGCGTCGCGCGACAGCCGATTCGTTTTGCGCCAGCCTGGCAGGCAACTGCTTGTGTATCGTGGCGACGCTGACGAGCTTGATTTGTCTGCTGAGCCAGGCGCGTTCAGTGTGAGTGTGGTTGACACTGCGACTGGTCGGGTCACCCGGACCGGCTCGATTCGCGCGGGGCGCAAGGTGAAACTGCCGGAGGCAACCGTCATTTGGTTGGTGAAAGAATGAGCGCGAACGATCTTTCTGAGACCGGCCTGCAGCTCGAGCGCGGAATGACGCGGCGAGGGTTCATTCGTGTCTCCGCTGCAACAGTTGCGGGCGGGTTGCTGTGCAGGCATTGGCGTGCGTTGGCATGGCCGGGCACGCCGCAGCCAGTGGCTCCCGGGTTCCGGTACAAGATTGCGGTCTGCGACTGGATGATTTTGAAGCGGCAGAAGCTGGGCGCGTTCCAGTTGGCCAAGGAGATCGGGGCCGATGGCGTCGAGGTTGACATGGGCCCGCTAGGCGAGCGCGACACGTTCGACAACCAGCTTGCGAAGCCCGAGGTGCGCCAGCAATTCCTTGACGAGGCGAAGCGGCTTGGCGTCGAGATTTGTTCGCTCGCGATGTCCGGATTCTACGCGCAGTCATTTGCCGAGCGCCCGACGGCGCTGCGCATGGTGCAGGACTGCATTGAAACGATGCAGGCGATGGGGGTGAAGATTGCGTTTCTGCCTTTGGGCGTGCGCAGTGACCCGGCGCGCCGGCCAGAGTTGCGCGCAGCGGTTGTAGAAAGGTTGAAAACGGTTGCGCTTGAGGCCGAACGAGCCGGTGTGACGATCGGGATCGAGACCGAGTTGCCCGCATCAGACCAAATCCGGTTGCTCGACCAGATCGGCTCGCGCGCCATCAGGGTTTACTACAACTTCGCCAATGCGATTCAGAACGGCCGTGATCTGATTGCCGAGCTGCGTGAGCTTGGGGCTGAGCGCATCTGCCAGATTCACTGCACGAACCAGGACGGCGTGTGGCTCCAAGACGATCCGAAGATAGACATGCCGAAGGTGAAAGAAACACTGGACGCGATGCATTGGAGCGGCTGGTTGGTTGTCGAGCGGTCGCGGGATGCGCGCGACCCGCGCAATGTGAAGAAAAATTTCGGTGCAAACGTCGCATATCTGAAGTCGATTTTTCAAAAGCCATGAAAACGCTGAGGTATCTCGCTGCTGTTGCTGTTTCGGTTAGCGTGTGTGTCGCGGTTCACGGCGCGGGCGCGGCCACCGTCGAGCAATGGGGTATGTTCGAGCTTGCGCTTGCGGGTCCAACCAACGGCAATCCGTTCACGGACGTGCATCTGTCTGCACGGTTCGTGAAAGATTTCGACGTGGTCGAAGTGCGCGGGTTCTACGACGGCGGCGGCGTGTATCGCGTGCGGTTCATGCCGCCGAAGCAGGGCGTGTGGCGGTACACGACGATCAGCAGCGCGCCTGAGCTCGACGGGAAAACCGGTGAGTTGACTGCGACGCCGCCCGGCCCCGGAAACCATGGCCCGGTGCGGGTAACCAACACGTACCATTTCGCGTATGCGGACGGTACGCCGTTCAGGCCGGTCGGGACAACTTTGTACGCATGGATACACCAGCCGGAGGCGTTGCAGGAGCAGACGCTCAAAACGCTTGCCGCTGCGCCGTTTAACAAGGTGCGCATGTGCGTGTTCCCGAAGCGTTACCAGTGGAACACGAACGAGCCGGCGCTGTACCCGTTCGAGGGTCGGCCCGGTAACTTTGATTTCAGCCGGTTTAACCCGGGCTTTTTCAGGCATTTGGAACGGCGAATTTTGGACCTCCAGAAGCTGGGCATCGAGGCCGATTTGATCCTCTTCCACCCGTACGACGAGGGGCATTGGGGCTTTGACCGGATGACGCCGACCGAGGACGACCGGTATCTGAGGTATATTGTGGCGCGGCTGGCTGCGTTCAGGAACGTCTGGTGGTCGCTGGCAAACGAGTGGGATTTCATGGAGAAGAAAACCGAGGCGGATTTTGTCCGGTTCGGCGAGCTTGTGTCGCGCGAGGACCCGTATGGGCATTTGCTTTCGGTACACAACGGGTATGTGCTGTTCAACTACACGCTGCCGTGGATCACGCATGCGAGCATTCAGAACGGCGCGGCGGTCGAGAGCGCTTTGAGCGCCGAGCTGTATCGTGGCGCGTACCGGAAACCGGTCGTGTACGACGAGATCAAATACGAGGGCGACATACCGAAACGTTGGGGGAACATCTCGGCCGAGGAACTGGTCTTCAGGTTTTGGAACGCGACTGTGGCTGGCACATACGCCACGCATGGTGAAACTTACCTGAGTCCTGATGATGTCCTTTGGTGGAGCAAGGGAGGGGTGCTCAAAGGCCAAAGCCCGGCGCGGTTGGCGTTCCTCCGGAGGGTACTCGAGGACGCGCCACCTGAGGGCATCGAGCCGATTGATAAATGGCAGAACCCAGAGTTCGGTGGGCGTATTCCGGATTACTACTTGGTGTACTTCGGCAAGGCTGCGCCGACCGAATGGGAGTTCAAGCTGCCGCGTCGGCGCCAGGGCCCTGCCGAAGGGATGCGTTACACGGCCGAAGTGCTCGACACTTGGGACATGACGATCACGCCTGTGCCGGGCACGTTCACGCTTGTGCGGCAGAGTGAATATTTCTTCGCTGACAAGGCCGGGCGCAAGATTCAACTGCCTGGCAAACCGTACATTGCGCTGCGGATCAAGCGAGTGAAGGAATAGGAGTGTGGACTGCGAAAGAAGCAAAAGCGCGCGGTTGCGGTATTTTAACGAAGGAGTCCGTTGTGGCGGCATTACAATCCCGAAGGGATTGAATCGCTCAGCCCAAGGTTGGCGTGAAAGCAGGACAACCTTGGCTCATAGAGGGCGAAACGTGATCAACCCTGAAAGGGTTGGATGAGGAAACCCATGAGTTATGGCGCAGTCTTTGGCCAAGATACTGGTTCATGTTGTTTTTTCGACGAAGGACAGACGCCGGTTTTTACATGACCGCGAACTGCGTGAAGAATTGTACCGATATATGGGCGGGATTTTACGGCGCCGTGATTGTCAGCCGGTTGCGATCGGGGGCGGTTCAGACCATGTACACCTATTGTTTGCATTGGGCCGCACATGTGAACCGGCTGGAATCGTGAAAGAAGTGAAGCGCAGCTCGTCGGTCTGGTTGAAGGCGAAAAAGCCCGAGCTATGGGACTTCGCGTGGCAAAACGGGTACGGCATTTTCTCGATCGGTTTTTCGCAGCTTGAGGCGGTGCGCAAGTACATTGCCGAGCAGGACGCGCATCATCGCACGGTGCCGTTTCAGGACGAGTTCAGGCGATTATTGAACCGGTATCAAATTGAATTTGACGAGCGATATGTGTGGGATTGAGGTAACGCTTCCGGTATTCAGGATGTTTTTGCGTCGTCTGCGCGTGTTGGCTGGTGTTCGCGCGGGTGGTCACCGAGCCGGCCATTCGATTCAACCCTTTCAGGGTTGTAATGTTTTTCCGGCTGCACCCAGAGTAGCTCGTGCCTCGCAACTCTGGGCTGAGAGATGCAATCCCTTTGGGATTGGGTGTGTTGCAGGTCATGACGCGAGGACCTTTGAGCCGGTTTTGTCGCCGGATTCCGCGTCGGTGCCAAGGGCTGAGAGGCACAATCCCATTGGGATTAGATGTGGCAGAGCTCGAATTGTGGAAACCGACGACCTAATTTTGTTGGCGTGTCAAAGCCAGATGTCGAGTAGGCCGGTCGTTTGTGGGGCGGGCGGGCAAACGCGCGCTAATCGCAGGGGCCAAGCACCGAGCCGGTCACTTGTCTTAAGGAAACTCACACAGCAGCCGCTTGGGCGGGCATTGGCGCCTGTGCTTTTTGCGTGTTTGACGCTCGCTTCTGTTGCTGTTGCTCAAGAGCGCGTTGCCGTTGTTATTCCGACAAATGCCAGTTCGCGCATCGAGTTCGGGGCGCAGAGAGTGGTCGAAGCACTCAATGCAATTGGCAAGCGGGCCTGGCTCGATCGGGGCCTGAGCGCCCATTCAGGTACGACGGTTTTGGTCGGACACGCGCGGGATTGGGCCATCCTCGAATTGGAGAAGGCCGGTCAGTTGAGGTTGAAAGACAAGCAATGGGCCAAAGAAGGATTCGTGATAACCACGGGGCGGCTCGGTGGCAGGGTCGCAGTGATTGGCAATGACGACTCCGGCGCGCTTTACGGCTGTTTGGAATTGGCGAAACGCATTCGTCAGCGGGGTGATTTGCCGCGCGACGTCGAGTTCTCAGACAGGCCGGTAATGACCCTGCGCGGCACGTGCGTCGGGCTCCAAAAGACCACAATTCTTCCTGGGCGCAAGGTGTATGAGTATCCCTACACGCCTGAGTTGTTCCCGTGGTTTTACGACAAAACGCTGTGGCGCGAATACCTCGATTTCTTGGTCGCGCACAGGTTCAACGCGCTGTTTTTGTGGAACGGCCATCCGTTCGGCTCGTTGGTGCGCGTGCCGGATTATCCAGACGCAGTTGAAGTGCCGCCAGACGTGTTCGAGAAAAACGTCGAGATGTTCCGGTGGTTGGCGACCGAGTGCGACCGGCGCGGCATCTGGCTGGTGCAAATGTTTTACAACATTTTCCTTCCCAAGCCCTTGGCTGAGAAGCATGGCGTTCCGACTCAACTTGCTGCCCCCACGCCGCTTGCGTCCGATTACACGCGCAAGGCGATTGCCGAGTTTATAAAGCAATATCCCAACGTCGGCCTCATGGTGTGCCTCGGCGAAGCGCTCCAGGGCACTGAAAACCAGATCAATTGGGCCACGAACACCATTTTGCCGGGTGTGCTCGACGGCATGCGCGCCGCAGGGTTGACTGAGCAGCCGCCGGTGGTCATCCGCACGCACGCAATGAATCCCGAGGCTGTGATGCCGGAGTGCTTCAAGGTGTACACGAACATCTTCACCGAGACCAAATACAACGGCGAATCGCTCACGACCTACGAAGTGCGCGGCCGCGTGCAGGCGACGCATCTGGCCATGGCGAAGCTCGGCCCCCATATTGTGAACGTTCACATCCTGTCAAACCTCGAGCCGTTCAGGTACGGCGCACAGCGGTTTATCAAAAAATGCATGCAAGCGGCGCGCGACCGGCTCGGCGCTTGTGGACTGCATTTGTATCCGTTGTCGTACTGGAACTGGCCGTACTCGCCAGACATTGCGGACCCGCCGCTCAAGCAGTGGGACCGCGACTGGATTTGGTTCGAAGCATGGGGGCGGTACGCGTGGAATCCGGACGTGCCCGAAGCCGAAGACCGCGCGTATTGGATCGGCCGCTTGGGGGACTTTTACGGCTGCGGCACGAACGACGCGGTTAGGATTCTCGATGCGTACAACGACGCGGGCGAGGTCGCGCCGATGTTGATCCGGCGGTTCGGCATTACCGAAGGCAACCGCCAGACGCTCGCGCTGGGCATGACGTTGGACCAGTTGGTCAACCCGCATCGGTACAACGCGATTCGGGATTTGTGGGAGTCGCTTGCGCCGCCGGGCGAGCGGCTCGACGAATTCGTGCGCAAAGAGTGGAACAACGAGCCGCACGCGGGCGAAACACCGCGCACGGTAATTGCGGAGTGCTTGGCGCGCGCCAGTAACGCGGTGGCCCTAGCTGATGCCGTTGCGGCGCGGGTCACAAAGCGCCGAGATGAATTCGAGCGGTTCAGGAACGACCTGAAATGCATCCAGTTGTTGGCGCGATATTACGCCGCCAAAGTGCACGCCGCTGAACTTGTCCTGCTCCACGGGTACAGCCGCAGCATCAGCCACATGGAAAAGGCGGCGGAGGCGTTACGCGAAAGCGTGGGTTGGTTCTCGAATCTTGTGGAATTGACCGCGCGCACGTATCACTTCGCCAACTCTTTGCAGACGGGCCACAGGCGAATCCCGTTTCCCGGCGTAGTTAATGGGGTGGTGACAAATTACCACTGGTCGCATGTGTTGCCGCTGTACGAAAAGGAGTTGACTGAGTTCCGCACCCAGTTGGCTGCGCTGCGCAAGGAGAAATCGGCGCCGGGCGCGGCCGCAGCGCGAATAATGCCGTGGCCCAGTGCCAAGCTTGCCCTGCGTAGCACAAACGCGGAGACATACGAGGTCAGGCCTGGCGCGCGGCCGTTTGCGGACAGGCAGTACACGATCTTGAAGCTTGCGCCGGAATTGGAAGGATTGACCGGAATTCGTTTCTCCCACGAGTCCGCAAAGACCGGACGGTATGTGCCGGTCGAGTTCGAGGTGACTGAGCCGGTTTGCGTGCTCATCGGGCTGTTCAATGAGCGCCGCGAGATTTGGCTCCAACCCCCGAACCCGGACGAAGCCGCTGATGCGACCGAGCGCGGTTGGGCCGAGCCGATCATATTGAACGCCGCCGTGGTCGAGGGCTGTCCAAACGTCAACCTTTATGCAGTCCGGTTTGGGCCTGGCCGGCACAAGCTCGAAGTGCCCGGCAGGGGCAGTTTCATTGTGCTGGGGGTTGTACCGCAGTCGGCGAAGCTCGAAAAACGCGATGCGGGACTGAAATGAAACCCGAAATCCGAAATCCGAAATCCGAAACAATTCCGAAACCCAAAATTCAAATGGGAAGTCGAGCGAATTGGTTGTCCCAGCTTTGGAGTCCTGCCTTTCTCTTTAACCCGCCGGTTCGAGCGCGTGTTAGCGCGGTCTTGCTGTTTCTTGTGTGTTGCGCGGCTGTGGCCAAAAGCCATTTCGCAGTTGTCGAGCCGATTAATCCCGGCGACGCGCGTTGGACGGCAGGGTTCTGGGCTGCGCGATTCGAGCTGTGCCGCACGCAAACGATCCCCGCGCTCGAGCGGATCATGGCCGGGACCAACCATTCACATTTCATTCGGAATTTCGAGATTGCCGCCGGGTTGACCGATGGCCCGCTGCGCGGCGCGCCGTTCAATGACGGTGAGGTGTACAAATGGATCGAGGCAGCAGCGGCCACGCTGGCCTTGGCGCCAGACCAGGCGCTCGAACGAAGAGTGGATGAGCTGATTGAGCTTATCGCGCGGGCGCAGCGCGCCGACGGATACATTCATACGCCGGTGCTGATAAGACACCGTAAGGGGGATACAAATGCTGTGCCGTTTGCGGACCGGAACAATTTCGAGCTGTACAACATGGGCCATTTGATGCTTGCGGCTGCGGCGCATTGGCGCGTGACAGGCAAGACGAACCTGCTCGCTGTGGCACGGAAAGCTGCGGACTTTCTCTGCGCGGCGTTCGAGCAGGTCACGCCCGAGGGCGCGCGTGGTTCGGTCTGCCCGTCGCATTTCATGGGTCTGGTTGAACTGTACCGTGTGACTGGCGACGCCCGCTACCTGGCTCTTGCGCAAAAACTGTTCGAGCTCCGGTTCCAAGTGACCGACGGCAGCGACGAGAACCAGGATAGGCTCCCGTTTGCGCAGCAGACCGAACCGGTCGGGCACGCGGTACGCGCGAATTACCTGTACGCGGGCGCGGCAGATCTGTTTTTGGAGACCGGCGACGAATCGTTGCTTAAACCGCTAAGGGAAATTTGGACCAACCTTGTCCGCAAGAAGCTGTACATTACCGGCGGCTGCGGCGCGCTGTACGACGGCGCGTCGCCCGACGGCGCGAAGGACCAGAAGGTCATTGCCCGTGTGCACCAAGCGTATGGCCGGAACTACCAGTTGCCCAACATCACGGCGCACAGCGAGACATGCGCGAACATTGGGAACGTGTTGTGGAACTGGCGGATGTTCTTGATCACGGGCGAAGCGCGGTTTGTGGACATTATCGAGCTGACGCTGTACAACAGCGTGCTTTCGGGGGTTAGCCTGGACGGCACAAACTTTTTCTACACAAACCCGCTGCGCGTCACCGACCCGATGCCGGTCGAGCTGCGCTGGCCGCGTCACCGCGTGCCGTTTTTGGGTTCGTTCTGTTGTCCGCCAAACCTTGCACGAGTGCTGGCGCGCTCGCCCGAGCTTGCATACGCGACGTCCGAGGGCGCGATCTGGGTGAACTTGTATGGGGCAAGCGAGTTTAACGCCGCAGTGCCGGGTGTGGGCAAGGTCAAGCTTGTGCAAGAAACCGAATACCCGTGGAGCGGACGCGTCCGGGTCAGGATTGTCCAGCCCGGGACCAACGAGTTCACGCTGAAGCTACGTGTGCCCGGTTGGGTCAGGCACCCCGCACGGGTACGCGTGAATTTGCGCCCGGTCGAACTCGAGTTAACCCCCGGCGAATATGTCGAGCTGCGCAGAGCCTGGCATGCGGGGGATATTGTGGATCTGGACCTGCCGATGCAGGCGGAGCTGATCGAGGCGAACCCGTTGGTCGAGGAAACGTTCGGTCAGGTGGCAGTCAAGCGCGGGCCGATTGTGTATTGCCTTGAATCAGCAGATTTACCCTCGGGCGTGCGCGTGACCCAAGTGTTAGTTCCCGCTGACGCAGAGTTGCGCGCGCGGTATGACGCCCGGCTCCTCGGCGGTGTGGTGGTGATTGACACATCGTTGTTGTACAGGACGAATAGCATTTGGGAGGGCGATTTGTATCGGCCGTTTGCAGCAGGTGTGCTGCGCCGAGTCAGCACCAAGTTCGTGCCGTACTGCGTTTGGGGCAACCGCGGGCGCGGCGAAATGAGTGTTTGGTTGCCGATCAGCCAGCGTTGATTCGGCCGAAATTTTTCAAAGTGTTGCGAGTTGCTCCGTGTTCAACCCGACCAATGGGAGTGTGGCGTTGGTCGCAGGTCGGATTGCGCGGTTCGTTCCATCCGCCAGCGCCGACGCACTGGGCGGTTTCGCTTTTAGCGTGACCGACACCGACGGCGACAGCATGACGAACACTGTGGGCGTTCGGATCATTTCGGCCACAGTGCCGTCAGTGCAACCCCCGGTGCTTGGAATCCGGAGTCAGGGCGACAGCCTTTACATTGAGATTGTTGGCCAATCCGGTCGGACAACCAAAGTGTTTGTGAGTAGTGACCTGCAGACATGGTCTGAATGGACAAATGTGCTCGGCACGGGCGCGCCGCAATTGCTCCCGATCCCGGCTTATACAAACGCCCCACGCAGATTTTTCCGGGCTTTGACTCAGTGAGTATCTGACCCGGAAAGAACCCACGCTGCGTTGGCCGGCACGGGCCACCAGCCCGGCGGCCTCGGCACACGCCAAAACCTGGATTCTGAAACCCGAAAAACGGGATTATCCCGGCTTTATCTTGGAACTGCGCCATTTGGCGGGGCTGATTGTGCGCTGCCTGCGCACCGGGCACATGAAAACTCCCCACATCCACCCGGCAGCGCCATGCTCTGCGCAATCAATTGGGCCAAACTTTGACTGCCCCCAAAGAATGCGCGCCCTGTTAGTGTTACAGCCTTCGGCCTAAATGGTTCATGCTCAAAGCTGTGTTTGGGGTTAAGGTCAGACAACAGCCGCTGATTTGGAGCGCATAGCTTTTGATAGTTCCGGAACCGTTCCGGGCTTCTGGCGTCGGTTTTGAAGCTGCTAAAGCGGCTGGGTGGATTGGATTTTTGTCCAACATTCACCGGGCTGAAGACTGGTGTTAAGTATTCGCATCAAGCCCGCAACGCACGCGGTGGGTGAGAGGCGCCACAACAGCGTTCGAGTCCCGAAAAAACGGCAGAGGATTTGGCTGTGTTCTGTCACCTGTGCATTCGCGAGCCGGCTGCGGCAGGGTGGGAACGGCTTATGGGGCCAAGCAAGCTGGACACGGGTTTAAGGCCGCCTGTGAGCGGTTTGGATTGGACCGATTCCATGTTGTGTCTGCAACGGTTCTGCGTTGAAACTTTGCTGTGCAGAGCCGAGTCGAAACGTGCGGGTTGTCAGCCCACTATTGGAATGATGGGCCACGCCCGTTGCTCGGACGGGCTTTGCACATGCACATAACCGGAGCGCCTTCAGGCGCGCCTGACCGTAGCCCTTCACACGAGTCGCCGTGTGGTGGCCGTTTAGATCAGGCATGCACCCCCTTGTTTCAAAATTTTTGTCCCACCTGGGACAAAAATTCTGAATGCTAGGGTTGGCGCAGCCGGGCTCGAGTTGTTCTGTTCAGTGCTCTGGCTGCTGGTGTATTGGCTGCCGGCACAACTCCTGCGCCATATGAGTTGACGCGCACGCGCCGGTCCGGCGCATGGCTAATTTGCAGGCAGGTTGAGTACGCTATTGCGGCAGTTTTGTCTGTGGTGATTGACGAGGCGCGGGTTCTGGTTTCGGGTTGCGCCCGGCCGGCGTGAGCACGGTAGGCTATAAGTGTGTCGCCTTGACGGGCTTCGAGTAGTGAGCGTGCAAGGCCTGTGTGCTATTCGGCCCAATCCGCAGGTCCAGGCCCGTGCATGTTGCACATGGCCGACGGCGCGGCGCCTTAATTTGGGTTGGGTGTACGCCCTAAGTTCGGTGAAGGCGCGAATTTCACGGGGCGCCTATCGGGCTAGGTTGCAAAATCGCTTGAGCAGTTTTATCGCCGTGTCCGGTAGCCGATCCACCTGCTGTGTGAACTCCGGTTTTGCGAGCTTGTTAAGTGTCCGCGCTTCCACAAAGGAATGAGGTCTCGGAAATCACGTTGAAGCGTTGACAAAGGTTGGGGAGTGGCACTATTTGCTGGGCTCGGGAATGTGGCTTGCGAGTGTTGGTTCCAAAGTAAGGGCGAAAGCTGTAGCGACGATGAGCGCATTGTGAAGTTTTTGTTTTGCTGGGCTTCGGTGGCCCAGCGGCTTAGCGGCTGTTGTAAGCCCTTGGTACCGCACCGATACAACGGCACATACGGATTATACAACCGGCATCCACGAGATTGAATTTTGGCGTCGGTGGGGAGTCGAATATTCAAAAATCGGTTTCAGGTGCTAAACAGGTCCAACTGCGGCGGGGGTTCGAGCTGCTTTAGTTTCTCGCGGTCGCGTTGGCGCTGTGCGTTTTTGCGCACTGTGCCGTCGGGGTTCAGTTCGCTCTCTTCAAGATTGGCCAGTATGACCTTCGCCCGCTCGATCACACTTTTAGGCACGCCAGCCAGGCGCGCAACGTGTATGCCGTAGCTTTTGTCCGTGCCGCCCTCGACAATTTTCCGCAGGAACACGATCTGGTCGTGCCACTCGCGCACGGCCACGTTATAGTTCTTGAGCCGCGGCAAGCGCGCGGCCAGCTCGGTCAGCTCGTGATAATGCGTAGCAAACAGCGTTTTTGCGCCCACAACGTTATGCAGGTACTCGACGATACTCCATGCCAATGCGAGGCCGTCAAATGTGCTTGTACCTCGTCCGATCTCGTCGAGAATGACCAAACTGTGCGGGGTGGCGTTATTGAGGATGTTCGCTGTTTCGGTCATTTCGACCATGAACGTGCTCTGGCCACGCGCTATGTCGTCAGCGGCGCCGATGCGGGTGAAAATCCGGTCCACAAGGTCGATCCGCGCTTCCGTAGCGGGTACGAAACTGCCCGTGTGCGCCAGCAGCACAATCAAAGCGACCTGGCGGATGTAGGTGGATTTGCCTGCCATGTTTGGCCCGGTGATCAGGGCAATTTGGGGGAGTGCCAACTTTTCCCGGCCGGCGCACGGAGTTTCATTTAACGGTTCGACTGCGGCACTTGCCAGCGCCGCATCGTTTGGTACGAACCGCTCGCCGACTAGCGTCTGTTCGAGTACCGGATGTCGTCCGTCGCGGATCCAGATAATGCCCTCGTTGCCCACTTGTGGTCTGCAATAGTTGTGCAGCCGCGCCACGTGCGCGAACGTGGCCAGCACGTCCAGTTGGGCCAGGGCGTCTGCGGTTTGCTGTAGCGCTGCGAGTTGCTCGAGCACGCTTTCGCGCACGCGCTGGAACAGGTCGTACTCGAGCTTGAAGCTCCGTTCCTCGGCGCCGAGGATTTTGTTTTCCATCTCTTTCAGCTCGGGTGTGACGAACCGCTCGCCGCCGGCGATCGTTTGTTTTCGGATGTAATTCGAGGGCACTTTGTGGAGGTTGGCCTTGGTCACTTCGATGTAGTACCCGAACACAGAGTTGAACCGGATTTTGAGCGACTGTATGCCTGTGCGTTCAATCTCTTGCTGCTGCAATTTGGCAATCCAGTCCTTGCCGCTGCGCATTGCTGCGCGCAGCTCGTCCAGTTCAGGGCTGTAACCGTCTCGGATGATGCCCCCTTCTTTCAGGCTCAGGGGCGGGTCGTCCACTATTGCGCGTGCGATCAGCGCGGCCAGCTCCGGTAACTCGACCAGTTGCGATTCGAGCTCTTTTAGCAGCGGCGGCGCTGCGTTCTGCTTTTGCGTGGCTTTGATTAGCTCTGCTGCGGTTGAGTTTTTCCCGAGCCGTTTCAACACGCCTTTCAGGTTCGGTACCTGCTCTAAAGCGAATCGCAACGCGACCAGATCGCGTGCGTTGCAATTGCCGGTGCTCAGCCGCCCAATGGTGCGCTCGAGGTCGCGCACCTCGCGCAGTGCTTGGCGGAATTCGTCCAGTGCAGCCGTGTCTTCGACGAACGCTTGGACTACTTCTTGGCGCCTGCGAATCGGTTCGACTGCGGCCAGCGGCTGTGCCAGCCACGCGCGCAACCGGCGCGCGCCCATCGGAGTCACGGTGTAGTTGAGCACGCCGAAGAGCGAGGCATTGCGCGGGGCGTCGTGGTGCAGCGGATCAAGCACTTCGAGATGCTTGAGCGTGGTGTAATCCAGCATCATGAAATCGGAACGCTGGTAGAACGCGATCCGCGTCAAGTGCCGCACGTCACGGCGCAACTGTTGCGTGAGGTAATGCAGTGCTGCGCCTGCTGCGCACACGGCGGCCTGTTTGTCTTTTAGCCCGAAGCCGTCTAGCGTCGTGACCTTAAAATGCTCGCGCAGCGCGTAAAAAGCTGTGTCTGGTGCAAATGCCCAGTCTTCGTATCCGGTGACGAACCACCCGTGAGCCGAGGCTTTGCTTGCCGGAGCCTC
>JANWZY010000289.1 GCA_025061935.1 Verrucomicrobiia bacterium | reverse complement strand
GGGAATGTCCGCGCAAAATCGTAGTCTATGTCGTAGCGTTCGATCGGTATAAACCCTACACGTGCGCGCTCGGCGATCAAATTCAGGCTTTTCTCGATCGGCACAAGCTTCTTGTCTGCCAACACCTGGATGAAAGGCTCGATAATGCCGTTTGTCGGCGCTTTCAGATCCGGCGTGCGCCAGCACTGCTCGAAGTCTGCGGGTGCGACCAGCTTGCTCTCGACAAAAATCCTGTACATTTCCGCCCTGCCGTCGTCAACGGCTGTGGTGGTAACCACCTGAACTGGCGGCCTCGGGGCCAGCGGCGGCGTGGGCGCCGCCGGCCGGACCTGGCGCTGGGCAGGCTCAGGCTCATGCGGGCGCGCCGGAGCATGGACTGCCGGCGCTTGCACGTTCGCAGCCTTCGCCTCGATCTCGCGCAGTGCGGCCAGCACCTCCTGGTCGTCCGGCGCACGCTGCAGAATGGTTTCGTACTCCAGGATCGCCGAGGACAATTGGCCCAGGTGCATGTAAGCCTTAGCGATCCGTTTCGAGGTGCGGATTACATCTTGTTCACGGCCGAGCTTCGAGTACGCCTCTTTGAGTATCTCGAGCGATTGGTAGTCGTATGGCTGCGATTGAGTGATCAGCTCGAACATCTCAATCGTCTGAGCCAACTGCGCAGCTTCGTTTGGACTTAACACACTGGCCATGGCCGAAACGGTTTCTGTGCAATGCCACAGCGGCAGACCGCAATTCGGGCCTCGCCGGTCTTAGCTAGCAAATTTCTGGCCAGTTTAGTTCGTGTGAAGGCCGCCGGCGCGGTTCGGCGTTTACGCGCGAACGCGCGCGTTTTTGCCTCTGCATTTTGACGCACTGCGTGCGCTGGGGCCAAGGTGTGTCCCAAAATAAGCACCTCTGCCCAAACTGGTGCCCAACAGACCAGCAGTTGAGCCAGCTAGCTTATCTCTTGCCACTTTACTTTGCCGCCGCTGCGGCCCATGTTCTGCCCGGCAATGATAGATTTTCGCAAATACATGAACCGTACACGGTCGCTAGGCATTGCGTGGCTGGTCGCGTGCGCCGGGTGCATAGGAGCCGACACACAACCTCCATTCGAGGAGGTTTACGACATAATCCGTACGAATTTAGCAGGCTATCAGATGCCCGAACCGGCGACCCGCTCGGTCGAAGATTTGCTGAAAGTTTTGGGCACGCGGTTCGAGCTTGTCCCAATGCGCGCCGGGGTCGAGGCGCCTGCCCCCACTACCGCGGTGGTCAAGACGAATCTGTTCGATGGCGCCATTGCGTATTTCCGGCTAACCACGGTCAAGTCGGGCCTGGCCTCGGAGCTGGTTGCCGCGCTCGAAGCGGTACAGGGCACAAACAAACTGTCTGGTATAGTTTTGGACTTGCGGTTCACGCGCGGCTCGGATTACGCGGCTGCGGCGGCTGTGGCGGACCTGTTTGCCACAGGCGAAGACGTCCTGCTGGACTGGGGCAGCGGCGCCGCCCGCGCCACGCGAAAAACGAATGCGATAAGTCTGCCGGTCGTAGCGCTAGTGAACCGTGATACAGCCGGCGCGGCCGAGGCACTGGCAGCGCTGATCCGGCACATTGGCGCGGGCCTCATCATTGGCACCAACACTGCCGGCCGCGCTTTCACGTTTGACGAATTCGAGCTATCGAGTGGTCACCGGCTGCGGATCTCAAAGTCGTATGTTCGGCTCGGCACAGGCGAGCCTTTGCCCGAAGCGGGACTGGAGCCGGACATCCTGGTCAGCGTACAGCCGAATGAAGAGCGTGAATTTTTGGCTGACCCCTACCGTCCGGTCCCGGCAGCCAACACGGATGCGGACAAGAATGGACTCTCAAGTCGAAACGGCGGCACAAACCAGGCGACTCGCGTACCGCGCCGGCGCATAAACGAAGCGGAACTGCTTCGCGAGCACAGGGAAGGCTCACGGCTCGGGCCGCAGCGCGCCGCACCCGCAGCGGAAGAACCCGGACCGCGCGTGGTGACCGACCCGGCGCTGGCCCGCGCACTCGATCTGATCAAAGGCCTAGCCGTGCTGAAGATGGCAGGTCAGGAATAGCCCCGTTTTTATCCCGCCCCCGCCGGCGCACTGCGGCGCCGCCCGAGCGCAAACCTCAACAGAAGCGCGGCAGTTGGTCGAACAGCGCCTTGCTGCTCGCGATCATCCGGAACGACTCATCGTCGGGATTCTTCCGGCACCAAAATTTGCCGCCCGCGCATTCAACAATTACGCCCCCGGCCGCAAGGTCCCACAGACTGATCCCGCGCTCGATGTATGCATCGAACCTGCCGCACGCAACATAAGCCAGGCCGAGTCCGGCCGAGCCCATGGTGCGTATCTTCCGCGCCGCGCGCGCGAGCTGGACGAAACATGGCAGGATCGCATCCAAAAATTTCTCGCTTTTACCGAACCCGACCGAAACCACTGCTTCCGAAATAGCCCCCCGTGTGCTCGCGCGCACCGGCTCGCCGTTCAGCCGCGCAGGTTCACCCCGCACCGCCGTCCACAGCTCATCTTGGAACGGGTCGTAAATTACACCCAGCACAGTCTCGTAGGCACCGAACGGCCCGCGCCCACGTCTCATCCGCTGCTGGAGCGCTATCTGTACACACACATGCGGGATGCCGTGCGCGTAATTGACTGTACCATCGAGTGGGTCAACAACCCACCGCACCGGTCCGGTCAGGTCGCCCACGCTCTTTTCCTCGCCCAAGATCGGTACATTCGGGAACGCACGGCGCAACACTGCCTCGATCTTGGACTGGCATTGCACATCAAGCTCGAGCTTAATGTCGTGCGCCGTGGCGAGCTTGACCGCTTTGGCTCCGCGCATATGCCGGCGCAGTAGCCGGCCTGCTGCACGCACGGCATCAACACTGCACTCAAGTGCTCTGTCGAGTTTAACTTCGCTCATGGACATTTTGCTCCGCGAAGGCCGGTTAAAATAACAGGCGCCTGAACAAGCGCAAGTGCCCAAAAGGATGGGCCGCGGCTGCCACCCCGCGTTCAATGCCGTCTCAGAATCAGCCGGTGATCAACGCGCCTGGTCTGGTGGTATTCGAGCGGCGGCAGGTCGGTCACGGTTGGCGACTCGGTCTCGCTAAGGATTGTGCGTGCCAATTTCTGCAACTGGCGCCAACGCGGCCAATCGAGTTCGGGCGCATGCGAAATTTGCCTGAGCAGA
>JANWZY010000288.1 GCA_025061935.1 Verrucomicrobiia bacterium | reverse complement strand
TAATAAAAACCAACATCCAAAGACACTGGAACAGGTGCAAAAGTCAGGCGTTAAGCCCGTGCTTGTGACTTGTCTGGACGCGCATCAACAGGCTGCGTTCGTAGCGCAGCGCGTGGTCGAGTTGCACGAGGAAGGGGTACCTCTCGGCAAAATGGCCGTGCTCTACCGTTCGCATTTCCACGCGCTCGAGCTCCAGCTTGAGCTGACCCGGCGGAACATACCGTTTAGGATCACGAGCGGGATACGGTTTTTCGAGCAGGCGCACGTCAAGGACGTCGCTGCCTTTTTGAAGCTTGTGGCGAACCCACGCGATGAGCTCGCATTCAAACGGCTTGTGCTGATGCTCCCAGGCATAGGCCAGAAGGCGGCAGACAAGCTTTGGCTGCGTTTTATCGAGCGCATTCAGTCCGGGCAGGCTGCACCGGCGCCGATGCCCGGGGGGACAAGCACCGGACAAGTATCGAAGAGCGGCGCCGGCACTGAGGGTGCCGAAAACAAGGCGTCTGGCCCGAGCGGGCGTGTGGCGTCCGCGCTTCTCGAAATCAAAGATACAGTCCCGGCGAAGGCTGCTCACGACTGGGAACAGTTCTGTCACACGATTGCAGACATCGAAGCCGAACCGATGCGCAGCCGGCCATCGGAAATGATCCGGCTCGTGCTCGAAGCGGGGTACGATGATTACCTGAAGGCTAGTTACACCAGTTACACCCAGCGGCGCGATGACATCGAGCAGTTGAGTATTTTTGCACGCCAATTTACGGACGTGCACGAATTCCTCTCCCAGCTCGCATTGCTTACGAACCTAGAAGCTGAAGATCAGCGGCCTGCTGAAGAAGACGCCGAAGCGCTGCGGCTGTCCACAGTGCACCAAGCCAAGGGCCTCGAGTTTGACGTCGTGTTTGTGATCATGCTCTGCGACGGGCAATTCCCGAACGCGCGTGCGCTCGAAGCACGGGAGGGTGAGGAGGAGGAGCGCAGGCTTTTTTACGTCGCAATCACGCGCGCGCGGAACGAGCTGTACCTGATCTACCCATACGTACGAGCCGGGTACGGCGCAGGCACAGAGCCGATTCAGAAACCCTCACGGTTCTTGGACGAGATCCCACGCGAACTGATAGAAGAATGGGACCTGCTATCGTCGGCGCGTACGTACTAACGCACACAGTGCTTGGCGCCAGCACGTGCATGTGGGGCACTCTGCGAGGTTTTAGTCGGGCCGGGTCATGCCGGAAGTCGCGGCGCAGAGTGTGTATACGAGGTACGCGCGTTTACCTGAGCGGGTCACAGCGAACGATTGGCCAAGTGGCTGGCCATCAAAAAATTAGGCGCCGGAACCGCTCTTAATGGTCCACCCGTCTTCGGTCGAGGCATCCTTCGATCTGTGCCCGGACAGCAACGACAAGCCTGCACCTACTAGGAGGATGGTCAAAGTCCCGATGACAATGATCGTGTACTCGTGCAGCGGGTTACGCAGTGGCGCAAGCGAATCCGGTAGATTGCGTGAAAGACTCATCCACGCGATCGTCACCACACCGACGAATACACCGCCAACTGCAGCTCCAGCGTTGGCGCGTTTGGCTAGTTGACCCAAAAGGAACAAGCCTAGCATGCCTCCGCTGAAAATGCTGGCGAGTGCCCACCACGCGTCGAGCGCCGTTTTAACCCGCATCATGGCCAGCGCAATACCCACCCCTGCTATCCCGACGATCAGGCTCGAAGTCCAAAGGAATCGCATGGCCTGGCGCTCGGTGGCGTCAGGTTTGAAATACCGCTTGTAAATATCGCACAGAAGCAATGTAGCTGCGCAGTTGATGCTGCTTGAGATCGTTGACTGCGCGGCGGCAAAGACAGCGGCAATGACCAACCCCGTCAGTCCGACCGGCAACTGCGTGGCTATGAAATGCGGGAACACGCTGTCCGGCTTGGCCGCGACAGTTTGGGGGAGCAGTTCCGGCTTGGTCGTATAGAAGGCGAACAGTCCGGTGCCGATGAACAAGAACAGTGCCGAAACAGGCAGATAAAGGAGCGCGCCCAGCCACACGCTGCGCTTTGCAGCCGCTTCGGTCTTTGCTGTGTGGTACCGCTGTACGTAGCTCTGGTCTATGCCAAAGTTTTGGAGGTTGATGAAAATCCCGTACATTAGCACCACCCAAAAAGTTGACCGGGTCAGGTCGAAGTCTAGGCTGCCGAGGCTGAACTTCCGGTGCTGCACTGCGATGTGGAATAATTGTTCAGGCCCACCGGGCAATCCGAAAGCCAAAATCGTCACACAACAGATTGACCCAGCAATCAGAACGATGCTCTGGATTACGTCCGTCCAGATCACGGCTTCCATACCGCCGACCAGCGTGTAAATAATGACAGCGACGCCCGTCAGAAGTATTAGCGCCGGGACGCTCCAACCCGTTAGAGGCGCCAGTGCAAGTGCAACCAGGTACATTATTGTGCCCATGCGCGCCAGTTGGGTTAGCAGATAGCAGGCGACCGCGTAGGTACGCGCCCAAGGACCGAATCGTTGTTCGAGGTGTTGGTATGATGACAATGCGCCCGTACTCCGGTAAAACGGCACAAAATATTTCGCCGCGACCCATGCAGCTAACGGGATCGCGAGGCTGAAAACGAACACGTTCCAGTCGCCCGAAAACGCCTTACTTGGCAGCGCCAGGAAGGTGATACTGCTGACGTATGTACCGAAGATGGATAGTCCTGCGGCCCACCAAGGCATCCTTCGGCCGGCCGCCATGAACTGTTCGCTGGTTTTACTTTTCCGGCCGACCCACAATCCCAGGCCTATAACGCCGATCAAATAGGCGCCTAAAATGGCGATATCTATGCCTTCGATTTGGCGCACTGCGGCCAAGCTGGGTCAGTGGGCTGCCGGCTCGGAAACTTCAATGCCCGGCCAAACGCCGTCAACGATAGGTCTGAGTTTAAGCTTGGAGGGATCAATGACGACGTGTTTGATTCTGAGCCGTTTCCATGTGTACGTGATGTGGACCAATCCGTCCCGCGTCTGAATAACCGCAGGGTATGAGAATTGGCTGTTCGGTTCATCTTCTAGCACGAGTGCGGCCTGCCAGTGTAACCCGTCGTCTGAAACGGCCACGTTAAGCGGAGTGCGCTTCTTTGGCGTGGAACTGTGGTTGTACACCAACAAGTGCCTCCCGTCCTTGAGCGTTACGGCATCCACGCCAGAATTCGGGTTCGGCAGGTCTGTAAGGCTCATTTTGCCCCAGCTCAGGCCGTTGTCCTTGGACCATACCTGGAAAATTTTGCCTTGGCGCGTGCGGCCCAGCGCCTGCAAGCGCCCGTCTCTGTGGATCAGGATGGTC
>JANWZY010000287.1 GCA_025061935.1 Verrucomicrobiia bacterium | reverse complement strand
AGCTGTTGACTGGGGTCGGGCTCGACCCTGCCTGCGCGAGCCGGTACCCGCACGAGTTCAGCGGCGGCCAGCGCCAGCGCATATGCATTGCGCGCGCGCTCGCGGTTGAACCCGAACTGATCGTGTGCGACGAACCGGTCAGCGCGCTGGATGTGTCCGTGCAGGCGCAGATTATCAACCTGCTCAAGGACCTACAAACCGCACGGGGCATAAGTTACCTGTTCGTTGCGCATGACATCGCCGTAGTCGAGCACATTAGCCATCGGATAATGGTGATGTACCTGGGCCGGATAGTCGAACTGGCCGCGGCCACAAACCTCGTGCGCAATCCGAAGCACCCGTACACACAAGCACTTATTTCTGCAGTGCCAGTGATTGATCCGAACACGAAACGCAAACGCATAGTGTTGAGCGGCGATGTGCCCTCGCCGATTGACCCGCCTGGCGGTTGTCCGTTCCATCCGCGGTGTCCGATCGCCGAGCCGGTTCCATGCCACAACGAAGTGCCTGAACTGCGCGAGATCGAGTCCGGCCATTTTGTTGCTTGCCACTTGGCACGTTGACCGGCCGAGCAGTAAGAGGGGCGGGGGCGGTTTGGCCACTCGCCCATTTCTGCCCAAACTTTCTCTCGAGTTTCAGTTCCACCACTGACGTGGCTGGCTAAGGCCTGCCACGCATTGCGGCGCTGAGTGAATGAGCACCCAATCTCACAGGCCCGACTGCGCTATGACAAGCGCGGCTACGTGGGGGTACCCGTAGCTGCTTTTTTGAAACCGTAGAGGGTCTGTTCCGACTGTGCCTTAACGAGCGCGGCGTGCAACGCAATTGTCATAACCTGTAGGAGCGGCAAGAAGGCAGTCCAATCGAACCAACGGTGAGCTGGCGGACACCAAGGATTGCTTAACCAAGCCCTGACTTGAGCGTGAGACTAAAAACGGTCCGTTCGCAACAGCGCGGCGGCGCAAGGCTTAACACAGCGGCTTGGCCTTAGTGCTGCCAGGTTTTCGGCAGTTTCGTGTCAACTTCGCATTTCGGGCTGTGCCCGCCGTTGGCGCCAAGTTCTTGGCGTGGATCGGATTCGGAGTTCATTTGCCTCGATTGTTTCGGCGGGTCATGCCACGGTTTTTGAAGCTGTTGAGCAGCTTTTGTAGTCTGCTGGCGCGGCTGTTCGTCTGGCTGGCCCCCGCGTCAATGACACGTCTGCGGAATTTCCGGTTCCTGGCTTACACTAACGGAGCGTCTGCGAAACATTAAATTCGGGCAAATGTGTGCAATATGTGCTGGAGTGGCACACTCCGACGTCATTGTGCCTTTTTGTTATTGCCTACGGGGGGTTGCTCAGACGGGATCAAACCTTTGAGCATACGCATTGGTTGCAATGGCACCAACAGCAGTTTCGGCACGTACACAGGCTGGGCCTTCGGTTCGGCGAGCGTGCCTGTGAGTCTGTACTCGAATATTTTTGTTAGCGGCGACAGTGCGGTGCTGATGACCGGGCCGATCAACCATGTGTCACGCAGCAGTTCAGCTTCGACGCGCGCATCTAGCTTTTGCCGGAAGTCAACGTTGCCGTGTAGCTTCATTCTCAGCAGCGGCGCGCGCAGTTCGAGGTCGGGATAATGCACGAGACCATTTGTGATGATAAATCGCCCTCTGCCCTCGGTGAACCTACTGTTTCCGAGGCCCGGAACGACTGCGTCCAGCACGGGCGATAGGAGGCTGAACATTGGCAGTTCCCAGACGTAACCGTCTCGTAACCGCACGTGCGCGTAGCCGGTCCAGCTCGACCAGTCGAACGTGTTGGCTTGCGTCACGCAGAGTTCGCCCGTTAGAAGTCCTTCGAGCCGCGTCGGGCGCGTGGAAATGTCCCGTGCCAGCAGTTGGAGGTTAACGTTGGTAAAGGCTGTACTGAACGCAAGCTGCGCGCCTTCCGGCGGGCTGAAATCGAACTGCGCTTTGCCCCCTAGTTTACCTCCGTAAAACTCGGCTTCGGCGACAATTAGCTCGACCCGCTCGTCAACCCAATGCACTGTGCTCCGTGCCCGTGCCATGTTAAACCGTTGCCATTGGAACGGCCCGCCGTTGATGTCAAACACTAGGTCAGTCCCGCGCGTGCCGCGGAACGGAACAGTGCCGGTCACACGCACATCTGGTGGTGTAAGAAACCGGTATGGCGCAATGGCGCGTTCCGTTTTCGGGCCGATTGCCCGTGCCACCACCATGGGATCGGCGCGGCCACTCGCGTTGTAGAGCCGCACTTGTTTCGTCCCGATGTCAATTTCTATGCTTTCGGCAGTGGCGAACTGTTCGTCGCGCTTTGCGCTTGGGCGCAGCAGTCTCAACAATTGATTGCTGTAAACGAGTTCGGTGCAGAACTCTGAGATCCGCTCGCTGCGGAAGGTGAAATTCGTGATAGCGATGCGTCCGCGCGCGGTGTGTGGCAACTTTTCGCCCCGCGCGCTCGTCATGTCGAGTTCGATGTGTGCAGGCTGTGTGAGTACTAGTAGGTCGAGCTGTCGCGCTGCAGACTCGCCTAAGACGGGCCGCAATATTTCCGGGGTGATCGGGCCTTCGAGATGGCAACGCAGTTCGCGTGTGAGGTCGCTCGATACTATGTTTACGAGCACAGTCCCACTGGGAAAGCTGACGCGCAGATCGGGCACGTGCCAGCACGAGTTCGAATAACAAAAGCTCCCGGCTGCAGCGTCTGCAGTTATGCCGCGGTACGAAACCGTGCCCAGCTCGAACCTGCCCGATGCAACGAGGCCTGCGCGGAATTGGGTGCGCCAGTCTGCTTGGGGGCTTGTCCAGTCGGGAAGTATAGCTGCGCCGCGGCCGACCAGCATGGGTGGCGATGCCCAATCGAATTTGGCGAGCCACTGGCGCGTGTTTTCTGGCAGCAGGCGCGCGAGCTGGCGAATGTCAAAATTCGAGTCGAACCCGAACTCTGCCCGGCCGGTTGACGTGTCCAGGCCGAGCCAACTGCGCGCTTCGCCTGTACCAAACCGCGCGGCTATGTTGGTGATTACGAGGCTAGGGGCATTCCAGGCAAGCTCACATGCGAGGCTGTTCAAAGGCAGGTTCGTCGAGGCGATCTGGTCAAGCTCAAGCTCGGCTGCTACCGCGAGCGACGCGAACCGTTCGAGCCACATCAAGCGTGGGGGCGGTGCGGATGCGGCGCCGGCGCCGACGCTGCGGAACTGGAGCGAAGCTTTGGCATTGGCTGCTTCGCCGAACTTTGCGCTCAGCTCGGCTACGCACAGCCTGGCTGAACCTGAATCGGGCAACAGATTGGTAAGACTATGTAAGCACTGCGCGGTGAGTTCAAGCTGCTCGGCCGCGAAATGTTTTGTGCCTAAAGCGCGCGCGGACAACGC
>JANWZY010000286.1 GCA_025061935.1 Verrucomicrobiia bacterium | reverse complement strand
GCTTTGGGCGCTTGAATAAACTTTCTTCCCTGTTGCCGACTACGACCTGGATGCGACGCTGAACTCTGGTCAGGTTTTTCGGTGGACGCCGGACGGGGCGGGTTGGGTCGGGGTAGTCGCGCGCCGTTGGGTACGGCTCGAGGCGTGTGCAGGCGGCATTATTGCGCAGGCGGTGCGCACAGGGAATGGGTGGGGTTGGCTTGCGCGCTATCTGCAAGTCGAGGTTAGCCTGCGGAGTGTTCTGGCCACGTTCCCTGCTGACGGCCCAATGCAGGCTGCAGTAAATGCGTGCCGCGGGTTGCGGCTACTGCGGCAAGACCCGTGGGAGTGCCTCGCATCGTTCATTTTGTCGTCAAATAACCATGTACGGCGTATCCGCGAAATGATCGCCACACTTTGTGAACGTTATGGCGAACCGGTCGAAGTGCCCCCTGGGTACCCGCCGGCCTTCGCATTTCCGGAGCCGGAAAGAATCGCTGCGGCTACCGAACGCGAGCTGCGCAGATGCAAGCTCGGGTTCCGCGCACCGTATCTGCTCGGTGCTGCTAGAGCTGTGGCGCGGCGGGAACCTGATCTTACGTCGCTCGGCAGCCGCTCGTACGAAACAGCGCGGCGCGCGCTGCTCGAATTGCCGGGAGTAGGGCCGAAAGTCGCAGACTGCGTGCTCCTGTTCGCATATGGGTTCCAGACGGCATTCCCAGTGGATGTCTGGATCCTGCGCGCGTTGCGCATGTTCTACTTTCGCGGACGTAAGCCCACGCGCCGCCAAATTGATGAGTTCGTCCGCGCGCACTTCGGGCCATACGCAGGTTATGCACAGCAGTACCTTTACCACTACATGCGCACGCGGGCTGGCACCCGCGAGTCGAGCTGCGCAGATCACCCTTCGGCCGACCGCGCACGCGCAGATGTGCCGACGCGGTCCAATCACCTCAAAGCTTCCCACAGCGCTTAGCGATACAAGATGCACCCGAGACTGGAAGTACTTTTCACCCCCGCCGAGTTCGCCGGGCTGAACCAGCGCGACCTCAGCGGCACAACTTGCGTTGTGTTTGACGTGCTGCGGTTCACGAGCACAGTCGTGACCGCACTGGCCAACGGCGCCGCGGCGGTGGTTCCTGTACCAGACATTTCGCGGGCGTTGACACTGAAACTGGCCGAGCCGGACGTGCTGCTCGGCGGCGAGCGCGGCGGACTAAAAATCACCGCAGAGCTGACCGGTGGCATCGAATTCGACCTCGGTAACTCGCCGCGCGAGTACGTCGCTGAGAGGGTTGCTGGCAAAACGATCGTGACGACGACCACAAACGGGAGCCGCGCGTTTAACGCGTGCGCTGGTGCCCGCGCCGTTTATGCCTGTGCATTTCTGAACTTGTCGGCCACAGCACGCCGGTTGGCCTCGGCACCGCCGCCAGAGTTGCTGCTAGTATGCAGCGGTACTTACGAGGAAGCGGCATTGGAAGATGCGGCGGCTGCGGGGGCGTTGTGCAACCTGCTCTGGGATCACTACAGCCCCGGGGATGTGGCCGATTCAGCACAGCTCGCACGCGCGGTATGGCTGTGGCTTGAGGGCGACCTGGGCCGACTGGCGGAATTGTCAAAGAACGCGCGCAGGTTGCGCCGGTTGCCAGGGCTTGGCGACGATGTCGCGTTCTGTTTGCGGACAGATGTTTATGCGCTTGTGGCGCAGCTCGACTCGCGCGGTCGCATCGTCGCTAGCTGACCAGGCTGCGGTGAGTGACAGCCATTCGCCGCCCCACTGTTTGCGTTGACATGGCCGGTGCTTTTGGCAGCTTTGACCCATGCCGAAACCAGCGTTGGGACGCGGTCTGGGCGCGCTGCTCAGCGGCACGACGCCGGCGCCGCAGGCCCAGGTCCAGCCATTAGCGGGTTCGGGTCTTGAGCCTGCGCCGGGCGAACGCGTCCAACATGTGCCGTTGGACCGCATCCGGCCCAGCCCGTTACAGCCGCGTAAAGATTTCGCCGAAGACGCGCTCCGCGAGCTTGCAGAGTCGATTCGTGAGCGGGGTGTGTTGCAGCCACTGATTGTCCGCACCCGAGGCGATCATTTCGAGTTGATCGCGGGCGAGCGCCGCTGGCGCGCCGCGCAGTTGCTGGGCCTGACCGAGGTACCAGTTATAGTGCGCGAGGCCGACGACCGGACCGTGCTCGAACTGTCATTGATCGAGAACCTCCAGCGCGAAAACCTGAATCCGATCGAAGAGGCGCAGGGGTATGCGCAACTGATCGGATTGTTTAACCTGACCCAAGAAGAAGTGGCGGCGCGCGTCGGCAAGAGCCGCGCCGTGGTCGCGAACGCATTACGGCTATTGAAGCTCCCGGACGAGGTACAGACCTGGCTGCGCGACGGGCGGCTATCCGTCGGCCATGCAAAGGTCATCCTCGGGTTGACTGATGAAAAGCTCCAGGTCGAAGTGGCACGGCGCGTGGTCAAGGAAGGTTTGAGTGTGCGTCAGACGGAGCGTATTGTGGCCCGGCTGCAACTGCGCCATGGCGCGCGCACCGGCCGGAAACCTGGCCCAACAGGCGCGCCCACAGACGCGCACCTGCTCGAGCTTGAGACACAGCTCCGTGAGCGGTTCGGTACCAAAGTCAGCGTCCGGTATAACGAGGGCAAGGGCGCAATCGAAATCCACTTTTACAGCGACGCCGACCTGGAGCGTATTTTGCAAATACTGGGAGTGAGTGTAGATTAAGCCCGCACGAACAGTGGGATCGGGCTAGGCGCCGCCCCGCCGATCGGGCAGGTGCATAAAATGGCCCCGACCCGCAAACAGCGAAATGAATAGATGATTCTGGAAGTCGTCAAATACGGGCATCCGGTGCTCAGGACGGAAGGCGCCAAAATCAGCGCTGTGACGCGGGAGCTGCGCGAATTCGCGCAGGCCATGCTGGATACGATGCGCGCCGAAAAAGGCATCGGCCTGGCTGCGCATCAGGTGGGCCGGCCCATTCAGCTTGCCGTGATTGACGTGCGCGGGGTAACTGACAGGCCGTCGAAGCTATTCATTAACGGCCAAGAGGTAAACGTGGCAGCGCACATGCCCATGGTGCTTATTAATCCCGAGCTGAAACTGCTCGGACCTGAGGTCGCCGGGGCTGAGGGGTGCCTGAGCTTCCCCGAAATTTACGCCGAAATTGTGCGGGCGGAATCTTTGGATGTGACCGCGCTCGACCTGGACGGGCGCCGGCTCGAATTCAGTTGCAGTGGCTTGCTCGCGCGCGTTATCCAGCACGAGACCGACCATTTGCGCGGCATTTTGTTCATTGACCGGATGAGCCGCGCCGCGAAGCAAGAACTGAAGGAGCAGCTTGCCGCGCTCCAAGCGGCTACCAAGGCGGCGCTGCGAAACAACAAAGC
>JANWZY010000285.1 GCA_025061935.1 Verrucomicrobiia bacterium | reverse complement strand
GCCGTCGCCGCGCCAGGTCAGTGTCACAGGCTGGTGCAGCACTACAAGCTCAATTGCTTTTGCGGCGGTGTTGTTTGTAATCGCGAATCCCTCTGGCACTGCGATGTTGTTTACGTCGCCCGAGAACGCACCGTATTGGATCAGGGTGTATTTGCCCGCGCTGGCAGGGATGCCCTGCAAATAGGTAAGATTTAGCGTTGTCGGGCCTGACACATTCAGTGTGCCAGTTACAATCAGCAGATCGTTCACGCCGCTACCGGGCGTGGTTGCAGTTGCTAATTCATAGTTTAGGTTGCCGCCGCCGCCAAGAGTTAGATTGCCGTTGATTGCGAGCGTGCCTGCGCCGATGCCGGGCGCGATCACGGCGCCCGCGCTGTCGGCTATCGAGCCTTGGACTGTGCCTGCGCCGGAGAGCGTTTGCCCCGGATTGAGCGTTAACCGCGAGCCGCTCAAGCTTGTCACGTCCAGAACCGCACCCGCGCCAACGATTATGTTGGTTGTCTGGCCAATTGAGGCGTTGGCGGCGAGCTTGAGTGTGCCGCCGACTATTCGCGTTGCGCCCGAGTACCCGCTTGCGCCGCCGAGCGTGAGCGTGCCCGTGCCGGACTTGACCAGCGTAAGCGGGCCGCCACCGGAATTGTTGATCCCGCCACCAATTGTGTCATCGGTGTTGTTTGCGCCAAGGGTTAGCGTGACGGGTGTGCCCCCGACATGGTCAATGGCGCCCGTGCCAGTGATCCTGTTCAAGGTTGGGCTGACGTTGTTCAGCGCGAGCACGCCGTTGTTGATGATGTTTCCTTTACCTGGCCCGTTCGGCAGCGCGCGGAAATGATTCAACTGCAGCGTGCCGGCGGAAATAATCGTATCGCCCGAATAATCGTTCACGCTGCCGCCCAGCACAAGTGTCCCATTACCGGCCTTGATCAAAGTGCCCGTCCCACCCCAGTTGTCCGAGATTTGACCGTTAAAAGTTAACGTGTTGCCATCGGTAACACTGATTGTGCCCGAGCCTGGGCCGCCAACCGGGCCGAGCCGGATACCGCGCATTGCGCCCAGCTCGAACGTCGCGTCAGCCTCCAAAGTGCCGCCGTTCAAAATTATGTTGTTCGGGCTGTAGCATGTGAACGTGCCGTTGCGCGTCGGGCCATCGAATCCTCCCAAATTCGCGCCTGTAGTTATGCGGACGGTGCCCTCGTTAATTACGGTTCCGAGCCTGTACGTATTGGCCCCGGCGAGGACGAGTGTCCCTGGGCCTGTTTTCACCAACGTGCCCGCATTGGCGGGGCCAAGGTAAGGCGCCTCGGAAACCACCCCTGACAATGTGAGTGTTTTACCCGCTGCAACACTGATGGTGCCGTGACCGTACCCAACAACTGGGCCCACCATTATATTGGTTGTCAACTCGATGTTTTCCGAGGCGTGCAGCACGCCGCCGTTTATGAGCACGGGCCCGGCACCAAGGTTCGCACTGCTGCTGATGCTGAGTGTACCGCCGACGATGTAATTTGTGCCCGTGTGCGTGTTTGTGGCCGTGAGGATCAAACCGCCCGGTCCGGATTTGGTTAAAGACACTGGACCGGCGCCGTTGTCTGTAATGGTCGCGTTGATCACGACCGGGCTGGCGGAATAGTTGATCAGGATGAGTTCGCCAGGGGTATTGTCGGCGCTGCCTGCGGTTAAAGTACCTGCACCGGGCGCTGTGCCGATTGTCAACCCTGCGCGGCCTGCCGGGATAAGCACGCCGCCAGTGCTGCCCAAACGTAGTGTTTTGCCAGAGGTGTCAATCGTAGCGGCAGTCGTGGTATTTTGGAGCAAGGTGTTTATTCTGGTTGTCGCTGCCGCTAGCGTAATGTTCCCGCCGGTACCCGCACTGTTAAGCCGTAGATTCGCGGTTGGGCTATCGGGAATCTCGCCACCCGTGGCAGGAATATCCAAGTAACCTGTAAACGCGCCAATTGGCCCGTCGGCGCCGCCGGTCGAGTTAATCGCCCAATCTGAGCCGGCAACAGTGGCATACCCGCCAAGGATGCCGTTTACATTGCCCGTGTCGGTGTCGGCGATTCCCGCTGTGCCAAAATCAACCGTGCTGCCGGCTTGCCGGCTGATTGCGTTGAGTCGGAGTATGCTCGAGCCACTGGCGCGAGTAATGACCGAAGCACCCGCCAACAGCACATTCGAGCTGACGGTCTCGGTCCATGTCCCTGCGTTCAGTGTGAGCGTCCCGCCTGAAAGATACAACGGGCATACCGAAGACAGCTTGGCATTGTTTTGCGTGGTGTAGTCCAAAATCAATGTCCCGCCGCTCAGCCCGTAGGAGCCTGCAAACGTGTTTGTGCCTGAGAGCGTCCAAGTGGCACTCTCACCCTTTAGAACGATGTTGGTCCATGCTGCCGCGGATCCGCCCGTGAACGCCCCGCTGTAAATACCCGTGCCCGTGCCGCCAAGCACAACTGTCCGAGCCCCTGACGTTTGGATCGCCATGTTCCCTGAGATCGTTAGCGTGCTTGAGCCGTGGACTTGGAGCGGGTATTGCGAGCCGCCGGGAGCCAGTGTGATCGGGCCGGACAACGTGTTTGCCCCGCTAATGCTCACAAATGCTGGAGTGACATTATTCCTGCCCTGCCATGTGATCGGGTTGGTTACTGTAATACCGCCGGCTAACTCGAGCCGTGGGCTGGTGGCGTTGCCCTGGGCGTTAAAGTTTAGCGTGCTGGTACCCAGCGCCGTGCTCGAGGTTATGCGCACTGCGCAAGTGGTATTCCCTGGGCCTTGCCCGTCTTCGTTGTTTGCATTTTGGCCGATTGTGAACGCCCCGCCAAATCTGTTATTGCCCGACAGCGTCACCAGCCCGCAAGGCGCCGTGGGAGGCCCGTGGCTGATGGTGATCCCGCTGCCCACAATATCGGCACTGATGGTGGCATTCACGGTAGCGTAGATGTTCCGATTCGTCAGCCCGAGCGTGTAGCCGCCGCCCGCAATGGTGTAATCACCGACGGTCGGCGCATTAAACCTTATGTTGCCGCACACGATTGCTGCGCCCAAGGTAACCGTGCCTGCGGCGCCTGCGTTTGCGCCGAAGGTGGCTGCATTGGGTATTGTGCTGCTCCAGAGCGTGTTTGCTGTGCCTGTCCACCACGTGTTGGTTGTGGTGTTCCAAACGCCCGGGCCATCTTGCGCGCCTGGGGTGGTCGGGTCTGCGTCCCAAGTCAAAATTTGGCCGGAGGCGCACAATGCAAACGCTAAAAATGCGGCCAGTGATGTCCACGCTCGCTCGGCGGTGTTACGTGTTTTCATAGTTTGTGCTCTGGTTAACTCGTGGGGGTGTTTTCAGCTCCGCGGTGCGTGCGCGCGGCCGGAGCATCCACCTCAAGCTCTGCCGGAAGATATAGA
>JANWZY010000284.1 GCA_025061935.1 Verrucomicrobiia bacterium | reverse complement strand
ACGGGAACAGACGGTTCTGGGGCGTTGGGTGGGCTGGTGTGGTAGCGGGCCCTGTTACCGTTTGCGTTTGAATACCTGGGAGGTATCGGCAAGGTTCAATTGTGAAAGGTCAATGCTGGCGTCCGGCTGGCGTTGGCGCGCGAGCTTCATCTGCTTGGCGATCCGTTCGCAAGCAGGTCCGGCAAAGTATTTGACCGCGCCGACGCCGACGACGGCGCGGAAAATTGTGACCAGTAGGCAGTGCTCATCCACGTTGGTTATGAGCACGCTATAGCGTTCGCCCTGGTGGTAGATGCTGTTGAAGGTTTTCTCGCGGACTAGGTTCGCAATGGTCTGGGTTGCTGCGTAGGCGCCGGCAGCCAGCGCGGCGATCGAGGTCAAGTCGAACTGACGCTGATTCCCGCACTTGGCGATGAGGAATCCGGCCTTATCGATGACCACTGCGGTTGTGGCGTCTGTTTTGGACAGCAACTCCCGCAATGCATCCTCGATCTGAGCAATGTCTTCTTCCAACAGTTGTGGAAGTGTGCCCATGTCATGCGTATTGTGGGACGTCGCTCTTGACAAACTTGCTCAGCAGCATTCGCGTGATCATGTTCAGTGTTTCGAACACGCCCTCGCAACGGTTCGCCACAGCCGGGAATGATGGAACAAGCACGTCGCGATTGTTCAACAGAAATTCCATGTATTCGATCGGCGCGGCATTGGGTAGGTCGCGCTTGTTGTATTGGAGCACGTAAGGAATGTCGTCCAGGCTAAGTTTGAGCGTTTTGAGGTTTTCTTCCAGGTTCACAAAGCTTTCGACGTTTTCGGCCATTTTTTCGTACTGCGAATCTGCCACGAACACGATGCCGTCCACACCGCGCAGCACTAGCTGGCGCGTGGTGTTGTAAATGACCTGGCCCGGCACAGTGTAAAGTTGGAATTTGACGCGATAGCCTTTGATGGCTGGGGCTTCGAGAGGTAGAAAATCGAAGAAAAGCGTGCGATCAGAATTGGTTGCTAGTGACACAAGTTTGCCTTTGTTGCCTGCGGCCGTTTGCACATGGTCGTGGACTTGGACAAGATTCGTTGTTTTGCCGCCCATTGCTGGGCCGTAATAAACGATTTTGACCTGTAGCTCGCGTGTCGCTTGGTTGATGATCGCCATAGGTTTTTACTGAACTGCTTGGCGCGGTTTGCGGTCCAACTCAGCGGCGAGCGCGGCCAGTTGCGCCGTGGGCAATGGCACGCCTGCGCGCCCGAATGCAGCGAAGAATATTCCGCCGACTTTGAAAATCCGCCAGGGCACGTTGCCGACAGTGAAATTCAGGTTGTTTAGCTCGCCCATCCGAAGTTCTTTGGTGCACTGACTGACCTTGGCGAACATTTGTGGGAGGAACCCCGCCAAGGTGTCCGCGTTGTATTCCGGCGGCACGTCTGCAGCCACGAGCAATCCGTCTGGCAGCGCAATCAGTGCACCGACCACGCCTTCGAGCGCTGCGGCGCGCGCCACAATTTCGGCTGGGGGTGCATAACGCTTGAGGAAGTCGGTGCTCGGCGTATTCGTCCCGCGCTTGAATACCTTTGCAGGCTCGAGCGCGGTGTCTTTCTCGTCCTGCCATACGTAGTAGTCGGTCTCGGGTAGCTTTTGTGGTTTCCCGGGTTCGGTGGTCTGCGCGGCTATGCCACCGGGGGCAACTGTTTCGGGCGCCGGACCGGTTCGTCCGGGCGGTGCCAAATCCGGGTGGGGCGTGACGCCGGGCGGATAAAACACATCCGGAATGGTCGCGTCGAATTCGGCTTTCTTCTGCTGCGTCGTGCGTGGGCTACGCGAGAGGAAAAGCGGCGCGATTACGCGCAACGGTAACTCGAGCGTGATGTCGTCGCACATCGAGGCGGCGTCCTTCGGCTGCGGCGGCCGGAGCCAGCCACGTATTTGTTTCCACGTGCAAGTCACCCGCGCATGTTTCAGCCCGGCCTCTACGAAGTTAAGCGGCAGGGCGACAAGTGCACGCGTCAGATTTGAAACAGCGATTTCTTGTTTGACCAGTTCGGGCCAGCCTTCGCTTAGCTGGTTCAAAGGCACCAGCAGGACATCTTGGTCCGAGGCTGGCGGCTTGGCCGCAGCTTGTTGTTCGGCCGCAGGCTTCGGTGCCGGGCGCGGTTGTGCAACGGCACTGACAGGCTGGCCAACCGCAGGTTTTGTCGGTTTTCGTTCGTTCGACGCGGGTGCCGGCTGTGGTGCCGCTTGTGGTGGCGCTTGTTTTGGTGCTGGTGCGCGTGGCGTAGCTGGCGCCTGCGGTTTGGGCGTCTGTACCCGGGCCGGCGTCGGCTGCGCCCCGACCAAGCCCGGCGCCGGCGGGGGAGTCGGAGGCGGCGGTTGCACAGGTTTGGGGATCGGCTTAGGTTCCACCACAGGTTGCGGCTGGGGCGGTGCTGTAGGCCGCGCATTTTGCGCGCGCGGTTGCGTTACAGGCTCGGGCGTCGAAATGAACACGCCCTTGCCATAGTCGGCGAAAGGTCCGACGATGTCATCTGGCACTTCGATCCGCCGCTGGTCTTGGCGCCGGCGCAACAAGGCCGGGTCCAGCCTCGCCAAGATTTCGGCCAGCGGCAATTGTACGAGCACGTGGTCGCGGTCTGTGGCGGTGCTGAATATGCCTGGTGCGAGTGTGCGAAGTTCACCGAACGAGATTTTCACGCTCCCGTGCGCGAGCTGGGGCAGAATTGTTTGAAGTGGGATTGGCAGGGATATGTCCGAGTGCGGCGCAACTACACGCGATTGCAGCTCTGGCGGCAGTTGCCGCAGAATCGTATCCACTGGCAAAGCCAAGCTATTAGGCGGCAGTTGAGCTGCGGTGGCCGGGCCTGGCTCGGCCTGGCCGCTAACGCTGCTCGGGGCATTCGCCCGGGCCGGGCCCGGTTGAGCCGCCGATGTCTCAGTGCTAGCTTTGCCCAGCCAGCTTTTGAGTACGCCACCTAACTTGCCGGTTAGCTTTTGTGATATTACGCTCATGCCGTATGTGCGGTTGAGTATTTGCGCCCCGGGCTGCGGCAGCGTGATGCCCATTGCCGCCGTTGGTGCCTTGCGCTTTTACTCATTGCGCCGAACTGCGTAAATTCACACATAAAACGGGCAAGAAACATGCCATTCGGCTGCGTCCGAGCGCATAAAACTGCCTCGGACGTGACTGGATTGTGACGTGATTCCCGATTCCGACGCGGCGTTCCGGGCCGGCGTAGGCCCGGGTTGCCGCCGGAGCGCCGGCATGTCTCATGGCTGGACTGCTTGTCCACAACCAGTATCGCGCCGACTTCGACGCGGAACAGGCACGACACCACAGGTCTGGTCAAAATTTGCAATTTATGCCATGTTTTGGCGAACCAAGCCCGGGCTGGGGCAGAATGCGGAACGGCGCCTGCTT
>JANWZY010000283.1 GCA_025061935.1 Verrucomicrobiia bacterium | reverse complement strand
TCCTCAAGTTATTGGTGCGATCACCAGCAGGCCGAAGCCGAAGGCTTTGGCAGGGCCGATGCCGCGGGTAAAAGTTTCGTGGAATTTTTTCGGGTCGGTGACAGTCAGTACGCCTTGAAATTCAACGGCAGTGTGTGTGCCAGCAGCACCGTCTTTTTTAAAACGCTGCGGGCCGTGCTGAATGATGCGTAGCTTTTCGACGTCAACTGCGAACCCGCCTTGCTCGGCTTTGCGCTGTATCCAAGCAACGAGTTCGTCGCGTGTGCGGAGGGGTTCGCGCCGGCTGTTTTTCTTGAACGAGCCGTCTGGGTTTTGGACCGCGACCTTTTTGGTAGGATTAGCCCGCAATTGGAAAGCGTAACGCGACTTTTGGAAGTACTGTTCGGGAATAGGTTTGGTCTGCCAGCCGTCCGGTGGGCACCAATTCGGGCGGACTGGGATCTCTGATGAGACGATTAGCAGCCTGTATGAGCCATTTTTCTCGTCAAGTCGTGTGAGGAATTCGCGTTGTTTGTCTCTGCGCCCGGGGAAGGCTTCCCAGACCGCTTTGTGCCATTTGTAGCAGTCCCAAGCCCAGAGCTTGAGTCTGCTGGCGGTCCCGGCATCAATTAGCGCTTGCGTGAGGTATGTCATGGCGTCGTCTTGGTTGGAGAGTCGGTTGCCATCCAAAACTCTTTTGCCCACCTGGTTTTCACGGTTTCGCCCCAAAACCAGAGGTCGGCGAACAAGGTTTCGTAGTTAACAGGTATGTCTTTAGCTCTTGCGGCAAAGATGATTGGGCGGAGCCTGTCGCATAACTCGTCACGGTCGCACGTCAACAACCTGAGGAAGCGAAGTCCGAACGTGGGGTTTGTTCTCGCGAGTAAGCGACAGGTTGTCCCCAGGTTACCACTAGAGGTTTCTTCCGGGTGATACGCGAACAGAGCCGCAATGGTTTCGCAGATTCGGTCACCAATCCCACCGATTTCTGCCAAGATTGGCCAGGCGCGTGTGCGCCGGGCAGGATTGATGGCAGCGCGCAAGGCAGCCATTGCGCCACGATCATTGCGGAGTCGGCGCAGGTACGCTAGCAGTTTGGCGGCTTTGTCTTTGGGGTCATGTAGGTTTGTGCTCATTTTTCAGCCTCCTGACTATCTTTGTTGGTGAACGCTTGCAAACCAAACACGTATGCACGCATCTGGCGCGGTGTCGCGCGCGGGCACGCATGCTCGTAAGCAGTGATGGCGGCGCGCCATACGGCCTCGCCCCACTTGGTTTTGTGCCAATCGTTGTCTCCAAGCTGTTCCGGGTGGGTAACGATGTCTAGCAACAGCGGCACCGCCTGTTCAACATCGGACCAGAATTGTGCGATGGCTTTCGCGCTTAGACTCCGGAGCCGTTCTCGCTCAGGGTTCTTGAGCGATGTGAATCGCCTTTTGAGTCCGCCGAGGTCTTCGGTATTTGTTTCCAACCCCAGCCGGTAAGCTGAAATCGCCCTACACAATTGGTCCTCTGTCATTTCAGAATGTCTCACGCCTTGTTCATATAGGCGCTGAGCACGATCGTATAGCATCGCTTTGGGCACGTGGAAGACGGCCTCGACAGCGTCTATGAGCTTGGCTTGTTTGGCGACAAGCCCACCGACCCAGAGATCAAAAGCCGGCGCATCTCGCACATTCGCCAGGGCCACCGGGCCGCCTGGGGAGTTCTTATCTTTGGTGAGAACAACCAATGCATGCAGCTCACGCCAGATTGCTTTTTCAACGGATGCACGGAGGAGCGCACGTTTAGTGCCCCCCTGCAACACGACGGTGGCTGTCGGCTCGCGGAATTCTTGGAATTTGGGGTAGTTCAAACCGTTGGCGAGAATGATGGTCCGGCAATCATCATTCAAGCGTATACACCGGCTCAGCGGCACGAGCCGGCCAAGATAAGTTCCTGTGGCGTTAGAGATGGCAGGTTTATCGTTGAGCCCTTGCGGCATAGCTTCCCAGACGGGCTTGCCCCACTTGTCTTGGTCGAATAAGCCTTTCGCTTGGTCTTTGGTCATCAGATTGAGGTGGATAGTGTCAAGCAGGTTCTCACCGCGCACGATTGCGTGGAGCATGTTGTCGGCAATGCACGGCGCGTGTTCACTCGAACCGTTACCAAGTGTGGGTCTGTTGTTCCATTCTGCGACACTGATGCGCCCGCCGGGTGAGAAACATTGAAAGGTAAGGAGCATTAGTGCCAATTGTGCGGGGGTAAACGTTCGCTCTGATCCGCCCGCGTTGTCAAAAAGTGTGGGATTGTTTCCGGTTGCTAGGGTCAGGTCGAGTTTGCTCGCGAGGATGTCTTCCTCGTAGTTGTTTTTGCCCGGGCGTTGCCGCAAGCCAGCAACCTGTAAAAACCTTGGACCATCTCCGAACAACTCGAAAGCATGGTGCCAGTTCCTAAGGTATGCTAGCGCTTTGCTGGCAAGCTCGGATCGGCAGGCTTTCCAGCCGTTTTCGTCTGCTGGGCCGTTGAGTGCGGCCTGGGCTACACAAACGAGCAGGCGCATGAGAGCAATGCGTTCGTATGGGCGCACGGCGAGGTCGCGAATTTCTTCACCGCGTGCGAACGCGTCGCCCAAGCTTACCGTTCCGGGCGTACCGTCCGCCCAAACGACCGGAATCCAAGGCTCAGTCGAAATATTCATCGTCTTTTCTCGGCCGTTGTTGGATGCGATCGTAGTGGATTTTTACACCCTCATCCGGGTGGTAGGAAAGGCATAAATCTGCTCGCCCATCTACAGAGCGGATTCGCCCGTCTGGTAATACTTGAGCGACTGCAGTCCGCATCTGCGCATAATTCGTGAGCCATGCCGGCTGGCCCGCAACCAGCCGGGACACAGTCCAGAAGGGGACAGGTGTGATGTTGAGGTAAATGGCCCTGGCAGCGTTGAAATCCCAATCGCGGTCTGTTACTGCCACCTCAACTCCGTTTAACAGTTTAACAAGGAAAGTGTGATCCGCGCGTTCTCCAACTTGATGCACTAGCAGTAGCTGCGCCATCTCATAAGGGTTGTACCGGGTCTGAACACCCTCTTCATCTTTCAAAGCAGGCATGCTCCAAACTTTGGTGGCGCTCAGGGCCAATTTCTCCATTTCGCTTTTTTGGTCTTCCAAATGCTCGCGAAATTCGCACCATGCTGGCGGTTCGGTTTCGGCCGGCTCAGCGTAAGTCGCTTCGAGAATTGCGCGGATCTCAGTGGGTATAGTAATGCTTGTTCTGGCGCGCCATTGTTGAAGTGAGCGCAGAAGGACGTATGGCGCATAAACACGGGCGCTTTTGCCCAGTCCTTGCCGTAGTTCTTCTGCGCTTGCCCCGCGCAGTTGAGCTTCAGTTAGGGGTGGCAACTGAATCCACACCTCTGGGTGCTCACAAGGACGCGTAGCGCGTTCGTGCCGCCAAAGCCTGCCCAGCCGTTGCAAGAGCATATCTGTCGGGGCAAGGT
>JANWZY010000282.1 GCA_025061935.1 Verrucomicrobiia bacterium | reverse complement strand
CCCATAACTGATTCTCCTGCTGCCTACGCACCAGGCTCCGGCGCCAAACGCCCATCAGGGCGACAGACCATAGCCCACCGTGCCAACGGTGGGCGCACACCCCACAACGACCCCAAACCAGTCCCGCTAGGGACGATAGAAGTCCCAAACAACCGGTCCTGCGACCCGACCTGCGTGCCTGAACAACACGCCTGCGAAGCTGAGGAACCGTTCGCACAGAACACCCCTCGCACGAATATTCAACACACACTTTGTTGGTCCCACGGGTTTACCAAGGTGTGGTCGAGGTCCAGTGCTCGTGGCCAGGCCCAACAGTTTCTGGCACAGTTGCGAAACCTCTGAAGCGGCTTGGGGGCCCGGCTCGGTTTGGCAACGTTTTAACGAGCCGAAAGCCCGCTGCTGGCAGCAGACCATAGCGGGCTATGCACCCCACACACGGCCTAAAGGACAGAAACCAAATATGGCATTCGCCGCTCTCAAAAAACCTGAGGATTGCGAGTTTTCGGCATTGCAACCGGTCAATTTTGCGGATACCAACTTCTTCCAACTATGAATCGGTCACAATCTGCAATTTGGGAGCGCGTGTTTGAGCGGCGCGTAATTGCCGTCGCCGCAATTGATACGCCGGAGAACGCGGTCCGGCTGGCTGATGCCCTGTTAGCCGGCGGATTGGACATAATTGAGATCACGTTCCGAACGGCAGCAGCCGAACAGTGCATAGCCAAGGTCCGCGAGAAATTCCCGACTATGCTCGTCGGTGCGGGAACGGTGCTCGAGCCTGAACAACTGGTGCGGGCCCAGGCTGCAGGCGCACAATTCGGGGTCGCCCCAGGACTAAACGAGCGCGTCGTCCAAAAAGCCGCCGAGCTTGGTATGCCGTTCATGCCGGGCGTGATGACGCCGTCGGAAGTCGAGCGCGCGCTCGGGCTCGGCTGCAAACTGCTGAAATTTTTCCCAGCTCAGGCCGCAGGCGGGACAAAAACGCTCAAGGCACTTGCCGGCCCGTACGCGCATACAGGGGTGAAATTCATTCCGTTGGGGGGTATAGACGCATCAAACGCAGCCGAGTATCTTGCCATGCCGATTGTAGCTGCGGTCGGCGGTACATGGCTGGCTGACGCGAAACTAGTGGCGGCCGGCAATTGGACTCAAATCACCGCGCTCACCAAACAAGCTCTTGAAATCGCCGCTGCGAGCCAGCGCAAGGGTTAAGCTTACCCAAGGACTGGATTTTTGAACCCAACTAGTGCACCATTGAGGCATGAACATCATTTTGTCCACGCACAATATCACGCTCACGGACGCCATCGAGAAACGTATCCGCGCCAAGCTTCAAAAGCTCGAGCACCTGGACCAACACGCCATTGACGCGCGCGTGACACTCGAGCGGGACCACACGCGCACGCCCGCCAAGCAGTTCAAGTGCTCGGTCCGCATCGGCGTGCGCGGCCCAGACCTTTTTGCCGAGGACAGCGAGACCGACCTGTACGCCGCCATAGACAAGGTGGTCAAGAAACTTGAGCAACAAATCCGCAAGCGCAGAAACAAGCGCCTCGCAAAGAAGCAACGATTGCCTGCACGCGGCAAAATTCTCGCAAAAGAAAGCGGCCTTTGATGCCGAACCGATTCGCCCTGCGCGCCCGCGTCCTGCTGCCGATCAACAGACCGCCGTTTGAAGACGGCGCAGTTGTCGTCGCCGGCGACCGAATCGAGGCCGTCGGCAGGTGGCGGCACATTAAGCGCACGTTCAGTGGCGAGGTCATAGACCTGGGCGAACGCATACTTTTGCCCGGGCTTGTAAATGGGCATTGTCACCTCGATTACACGCACATGGCCGGGCTGTTCCCGCCCCAGAAAAGCTTCTGCGACTGGATCAAACTCATCACGGAAGAGAAGCTGCTCTGGTCAACGGCGGATTTCGCCGAGTCGTGGCGCGCCGGCGCGCGTGCACTGGCGCGCAACGGCTCTACCACAGTTGCGGATGTCGAATCAGGACCCGCTCTATTGCCCAAGGTGTGGGACGAGGTACCGCTGCGCGTGTTTTCATTTTTGGAAATCACAGGCGTGCGCAGCCGCACTGCGCCGGAGCCGATTCTGGCCGAAGTACTCGAGAAAATAGCGACACTGCGCCATGAGCGTTGCAGTGCCGGCATTGCGCCCCACGCGCCGTATTCAACCACCAAAAAACTGTTGAGGCTCACAGCCGCTGCGGCGCGCAAACACAAGCTCCGTGTGATGATTCACCTGGCTGAGTCGGCGCCCGAGTTCGAAATGTTCATGCTCCGACGCGGCGAAATGTTCGATTGGATGCGCCGGAACCAGCGCGACATGTCCGATTGCGGGGGTGTCTCACCCGTGCGGCACCTTGCCAGAGCGGGCCTGCTCAGCCGCAGGCTGTTGGCTGTGCACGTCAATTATCTCGCACGAGGCGACGCGGCACTGCTCGCCCGCAAAGGTGTCAACATTGTCCACTGCCCGCGCAGCCACGCGTATTTCGGCCATTGCAGGTTCCAGTTCGAAAAACTCGTGCGCGCCGGGGTAAACATTTGCCTGGGCACGGACAGCCTCGCATCCGTGCGCGCAAACCCGAAACAGCAAATCGAGCTGAACATGTTCGAGGAAATGCGCACGTTTGCAAATGCGCACACGGAAGTTTCTCCAGAGACGATCCTGCGCATGGCGACCGTGAACGGCGCAGTTGCGCTGGGCATGAAAGGTTTGATTGGGGAATTGAGGCGCGGCGCTTTTGCGGACATAATCGCGCTGCCGGTACCGAGCGCGCTGCGGCGCACATACGAAGCTGTGCTCGAACACTCCGGCCCCGTGGCTGCAAGCATGATCGGCGGCCAATGGGCAATCGCACCAGATTGATCCCGACTCCAGGCTTGCTTATCGCCATCGGCAGAAATGTTTCTGCTCGTAACCCATGCGCGCCGGCGCGTAAACTGGGCGCGTGCACACGTTTGACGGAGAGCTGACACAGCAGCTTGAAGGCATACGCGGCGCCGGGCTGTACCGCACTTTGCGGCAAATGGATTCGGCGCCGGGCGCACGCATCCTGCATGCCGGTCGGCTGTTGTTGAATTTTTCGTCGAACGACTACCTCGGCCTAGCCAATCACCCCCAGCTTAAAGAAGCTGCCGTCAAAGCGGTCGAGAGGTTCGGCGCTGGCAGCGGCGCCGCGCGGCTCATGTCCGGATCACTCGCCCCGCACCATGAGCTGGAGGAAACCCTCGCCGCGTTCAAGGGCACCGAAGCAGCCCTTAGCTTTTCATCCGGCTACGCAGCCGCAATCGGTGCAATCTGCGCGTTGCTCAGCAACAACGACATCGTTGTCCTCGATAAACTTGTTCACGCTTGCATTGTGGACGCTGCAAAGCTTAGCGGCGCAAAAATCCGGGTATTCAAACACAACGACCCCAACGATCTTGAGCGCATTCTCAAGCAGGTCCGCAGCAACAGTGCTTCCAACGTCGCACAGGCACGGA
>JANWZY010000281.1 GCA_025061935.1 Verrucomicrobiia bacterium | reverse complement strand
CGCCGGAGAAAGTGCGATTGAGGGGCTCCGCAGGGCGTGTTGATCGAGTCACCGCGAACATGGATTTAGTTTTCGGCGAGGCCCCCGCTTAACTTGTTACGCGTTACATTCCACCAAGCGCACACAGTGTGGTATGGCGTCATCTCGACGCGCGAAAGTGAGTGACACCGAGCACCAGTCTAGTGCAGCCGTTACGCCCCCGAACTGTTTCACCGCCTTTGCGCTTCAAGGTCAAGCCGTTGAAACAGCTTACCGTAGTAGGCGCATTTGAAATCCGGCTGGAGCCAGTTGCAAGAGGAGCTGCGTGAAACAACATGCTCCCGCGCGATTGGCGAAACTCTGGACCGCAGCCAGTCTGCGAAAGGGGAAAATCGCGCGTACGATCTGCACTCCGGCCTGGCAAAACGGCTAGGAACAGTTAACTCTGCCTGGCGTTCCGCAGTTTCCGCGTCGGTTCACTTGGCAAGCTGCCGCACGAATTTTTCGAGCCGGTCGAGACCTTTCTCGATGTTTTCCATGCTCGTCGCGTAGCTGATCCGGATGTGGTCATCCGAGCCGAAGGCAATACCCGGGACAGCAGCGACTTTTTGTTCTTCGAGCAGTTTCGCGCAGAAGTCGACCGACTTAAGCCCGAGCTTCGAAATGTTGGGGAACAAATAGAACGCACCTTTCGCGTTGCAGCAGGAGATTCCAGGCATGCTATTTAGCCGTGCGTGCGCATATCGCCTCCGCCTGTCGAATTCCGCCAACCATTCCTTGAGGTGATCATTCGGGCTGGTCAATGCCGCAACAGCGCCTTTTTGGGCGAAGCTGGTCGGATTGCTTGTGCTGTGGCTTTGGATCGCATCCACAGCTTTGGCAATCGGCTCCGGCGCAGCGCACCAGCCAAGGCGCCAGCCGGTCATGCTCCACGCCTTGGCGAACCCGTGCACGATAATTGTGTGTTCGTAATGGGCGCGTGAAAAACTTGCTACCGACTTATGTACCGCACCGTCGTACACCAGGTGTTCATATATCTCGTCGCTCATGATGAGCACGCCGTGTTGGACGCAAACGTCTCCTAGCGCCTTAATTTCCTCTGGCGTGTAAACTGTGCCGGTCGGGTTGCTCGGCGAATTCAAAATGAACAAGCGCGTGCGCGGCGTGATTGCAGCTCGCAATTGCTCCGGAGTTACCTTGAACTCGGTCGCATCTGTAGTTTGGATAAACACAGGTGTAGCGCCGGCGAGCTTGACCATCTCTGGATAACTCAGCCAGTAGGGCGAGGGGATGACCACTTCATCGCCTTCTTGGCAAGTTGCCATGATGACATTATAGCAGGAATGTTTTCCGCCACACGACACGATGATCTGGCTCGGCTTGTACTCGAGGCCGTTTTCGCGTCTGTGCTTTTCTGCAATCGCTTGGCGCAACTCGGGGATGCCTGCCGCTGGCGTGTATTTGGTGAATCCGGCTGCGAGCGCTTTTGCAGCCGCGTCTTTGATATGCTGCGGGGTGTCGAAGTCGGGCTCGCCAGCGCCGAACCCGACCACGTCAATGCCATCGGCTTTCATCTGCTTCGCCTTGGCGTCGATTGCCAGCGTCAGCGACGGTGTCAGTGCCAAAGCACGTTGAGCAATGCGGTAGTTCATTTCCCGCCCTCTCCGTTCGGCGCCATTTTAGATTCGCTGATGGACTGTGCAACTATTTCTTACGCGTTGAACGGTCTTGGAGCCATGCTACATCCGGATTGTGTGGTGAAGGGAACCAGTCCATCACGAAATCATCACGCACAAGCGGCGGCATGGTGCGCGCGTCACGCCATCGTTTGATTTCAGCGTGCCCGTCGGCGAACGAGAACCCGCATGCGCGATGATGGTAAAAGCCCGGCAGGTCGAAAAAACCGTACCGTTCAGGCTGGTCTGGCCACCCGGCCATGCAGGTCGCAAAGTTTCCCATGTCAATGCTGTCTTCGCGCATATCGAGGAAGACGAAAATTTTGGCCGGGCCGGGGTCCTGCAGGTCAGACAGTTTGAGGTAAATTTTGAAGTCACTCCAGACCGGTCCTAACACGCGGTCCCAGCGGCCGTAAGTGCCGCCCCAGCCGCCAAGGTAAATGTTCATTGACATGCTGCGCACGCGCGGCTTGCGCACACCATCAACTATAACCGAGGACTGATCAGCCGGGCATTTCCAAATTTCGAGGTTGCCGCCGCAGTATGGCCAGAGTGGACTTTTCATGATAGTGAGCGAAGGGTCCCAATTCGCGCGATTGTTCGGATTGAAATCAAGTGTGCCTGTTATCCATGCAGCGTTATAAGTATCCGGGTTCCACGGGTCCTCGCTCGCATACACCAGCCGCTCTTCGTTGTCATCCGAGTACATACGCCAAGCGAGGCAAAGTTGCCGGTGATTGTTCATGCAGTGGATGCCCCACGCCTTTTGTTTGACTTTCCCTATGACGGGCAAGAGCAGGGCGGCGAGCAATGCAATTATTGTGATAACGACCAACAACTCGATTAGGCTAAACGCGGCCCGAAACGACACGTCTCGCCGGCACTGGAGTAGTTTGACCGCAACCGGCGTAAGTACACAGCTCCAAATTCGACGTGCCCGATTCATTGGCTCGGCTTGGCGCGCTGTACTTTTCCGCAGAGCAGTCTAGCACAAGCTGCTGGCGGCCGCCAACGCGCAGTTGGCAGTGGCCGACTATGTTTCAATTGTGGTACTGCTTGAACCCGGCCTGAACGCGCTTGAAATCTGGCAGTTCCTCTTCCGGAACTGATTGGGGTTTGAATTTTTCCTTGACGACTTTGGGCACGCGCCAGCGCCACCGCTCGGCGTGGCCATCCGCAAACGAGAAACAACAGCCTTGATTATGCCGGTTTGCAGGTATGTCCCACCACTCATTAACATGACCCCAATAGGCTTTGGTCGGAATGCCGAATAAAGCGTCGAAAATCGAGTCTTCATGCACATCAATGAACACGAGCAACTGCGCGGGCACCGGCTCTTTGATGTCTGAAAGCTTTTTGTAGCTGGGAATGAGCGTGGCAGTCAGCCAGTTGAACTCTGGCCAGCCGTTGACCGACTGGCTCATGTTGTAGCTGCGTATGCGCGGCTGAGGCAGTTTCGTCCCGTCCCACGTTTCAATTGTGGACTTGTCGGCAGGACACTTGTAGATGCCAAGTGACCGGTTGTACGGGAAAAGAAGTCCGTTTTCGATCCCGGCCGGGTCTGCGTCGTATCTGGCGATATTGGTGCACCATGAACCCCCAGCGGCCAACAATTGGCCTGTGTAAATGTCCGCGATCGAGTTGTTCGGCGGCAAAACGTCGTCGTTATCGCCGGCGTACAATTGCCAACAAAGTGTCAATTGCTTCAGGTTGTTAAGGCACCCTGCTGTGTACCCCCGCGCTTTCGCTTTTGAAAGCGCCGGTAACAGCAAGCTCGCAAGCACAGCAATGATAGCGATCACGACAAGTAGCTCGATTAGCGTGAACGCCCGTGGGTGCGATCCTGCG
>JANWZY010000280.1 GCA_025061935.1 Verrucomicrobiia bacterium | reverse complement strand
AGCGGCTCGGTTTGCGAGCGTAAAACCGCTGAAACGGGTTGGTGGCTCGGCAGAGGTATTTTTTTACCGGGCTTACGCCGGGTGTTAAGGGAAACGTGCTCTTGCTATTGCAGTCTCAGTTACTCGAACTCGGCGCGGGCGCACCTGCAGCGCGATCCGGTGCCGCGCGCCCTGAGGCACCTCCGGAATCAGGTGCCTTGGCAGCCTTGGCTTGAGCAGCGATTTCGTGCACGTCCGAAGCGGGTAAAATGACCGGTTGCGGCGGCTTGTCCTTGGCGAACCTGTTGACCGTGATACCGAGCAGTTTACCGTCCGGTGCGAAGGTGGGACACCCGTACTCGGTGCCGGTCGCGTACATGAAAACGCGCGGCTTGCGTGTAAGCGCCACGACGTGGCCACGCTCGACCGCAGGTTGACGGTTCAGCGCCTCGTCGGTGCGGCTGACGGTCACCACATCATCGGCCACGTCGGCGGTGGTGTTGTTTGTCAGCTCGACGGGCTTGAATACGACACCCTTCAACTCTTTCGCGTCAGGCTTGGGCCGGATAAACGCGAGGTCAAGGTCGCTGTCTTTCATCACCACATCGGCGGGCAATTCGGTCCCGTCGGGCATGATTATCTTCACCTCCTTGAGAGTTACTGCCGCGTCAATTTTAATCTGGCCCGCTGCCGTCGAGTATGTCCTGCCGCTAATTTGGCTGCTCGGGTCGAGTAGACTGAGCGCGGTCACAGTCAGCCCGTCGGTGCCGATTACTGTCCCGCGCGCCTCGTACTTCTGCTCGCGCTCGGGCAGACTTAAAGACAAACCTTTCGCGTCGTCAGTGGTGAAATTTATCCGCGCTACAGCCGAGACCCAGACGACCGCGTCTTTGTGCTGTTCAAGGATTTTCTTCGCTGCGGTCCTTAGCGCGTCATCCGCAGCCGCCAAGTGCGCCGCGCCGACAACAATGCAGGCGGTGAGCAACCCTGCAATTGCCACAGTCCAGTTATGCCCAACAAGCCTCATATGCCGAGTCAGCCGGGCCAGTACGCGCGGCTGCGCATCAAACTTCCGATACTTTCAACCCTGCGTCAAATCTAACCATTCCAACCGGGCCGATTGGGTTGTGCCGAGCAGGCGGTCACAGCACCAGTGCGCCGGGATATTGCGGGGTAATGCGCTGCCGCGCGTTTACCACCCGCGCCAGTCTTAGGTGACAAACCGTGCCTCATGCACGGGGCCGAGGCCGTGTTTCTCCAACAGTTGCGCGAACCTGGCAATTGCACGCTTTTCGTCCGTGCCAAGGTAGTAGTGAATGTGCCAACCGAGGTAGTCCTTCCTAAACTCGGCGCTGTATTCGCTCCGAGTGCGGATAATTTGGTCGAGCGTTTCCATGCCGAAATCTTTGGCGGCCCGGAGCCGGTGCCTCAACTCCGTGTTTCCTGGACAGCGCCGCAGTGCCCAAACTGCGAAAACAAACGGGAGCCGCGTCAGCTCGTACCATTCAGCCCCCAGATCCAAGATGTCGTGTTCATGCGGAGCGAACAGGAAATCGAGCGCTGCCGCCCCCGCGAGCAGTACAAAATCCTTCTCTTGTGCGCGGCCGTAAGGCTCGAGCGGTACAAATTCTGGGTGCAATCCGCGTTCGGCCAACAGCACTTTAAGCAATGCGAGACTAGTTGGCGCGTGCGGCTCGTAAAAAACCGTCCCCGCTTCCGCAATGGGTCGGCGATGCGCCAGCACGGCGCTTTTCACCTCGCCCAACGCGGCGATGCCGACGCCGTCGAGCACATCGTATGCATCGCTGCGCAACAGTTCGGCCACGCCGAGCAGCGCCGCGTCAAGCTCGCCGCGCGCAAGCATCTCTTCGAGCTCAGCCGGCGTAGCGTAAACGATTTCAGCATCGAGTCCGCGCGTCAGGGGCATGACTTCGAGCGACCTGACCGCGCCGACGCGAAACGAGTCGTGCGCGACCCCGGCCGGCCCGGCGGGGTCAAGACGCGGCCAAGGCTGGAGCCGTCCAGGACTGTCAGTACTTCCGTTCACAAGCCAATGCAACTCTGCCGTCTAAAGTTCGCAGTCGCGGCGCGGACGGCACCGGCCCTGACCCGACGCATGCGCGCGCCCGCGCCCGGCTGGCGCCGGGAAATTTTCGCACTTCTGTACCGTACACGCACCCGGCCAACACAAGGTTGCAACGAACGGGACGCCTGCGTCAAATCCGAGCTGCCCAGCCCGGGCTAACGCGCCTGTCCGTCCGCGCAAACGCGGCATTGGCAAACGCAACTCCAAAATAGTATGCTCGGGGGCAATGACCCAGTACGAGAAGCTGATTCTGGATTTCTTGAGCCAAAACCCGGACGTGTTCTTCTCGCGCAAAGAGATCAGCCGGCACGCGGCCGACCGGACACTGTACGAAACGGACCCGCACTGGGCAGTTACACCGCTCGCCTCGCTGGTGGCGCGCGGCCTAGTGGAAGTTAACGACCAGGGTTGCTACCGGCTCAAAAAAGGTGCCGTTATCTACTGAATCTGGACGCAAACCGACCAGCGGCTGGAGCGTGCTGCGCCGAACCGTCGGGTCGCATGCAGTCAACCGGCCGCAGCGCTGCTGCGCCGGGCCAGCTCGCGCCGGTTGAACTCGACGCAATCGGCGTAACGCACTTGCGTGCCCCCGAAAATGTCCAACGCGGAGCCTATTGTGAGGTCAACCTTCCCCTGACCGAGGCGCGTGACTTCTTCAAGGTCATCAATCGAATTTGCGCCGCCCGCGTAAGTGACCGGCACCGGTGACCACTCGGCCAGCTTACTCACAAGCTCGCGGTCTATGCCGGCGCGCAATCCCTCGCGGTCAACCGCGTGCACGAGGAACTCAGTGCAATATTCCGCCAGCTCGGCAAGCACAGGGCCGCTCAAAATCAGGTCGGTCAGTTGCTGCCACTTTTTCGCAACGACCCGGTAATCGCCCCCGACCTTCCTGCAGCTCAGGTCGAGCACGAGCCGCTCGCGACCCACAAGCCTGCTTATCGCGCTCAGCCGGCCTCGATCCAGCTTGCCCTCGCTAAACACCCACGAAGTGACTATCACATGCGAAGCTCCCGCATCAAGCCACGCGCATGCGTTCTCGGGGGTAATCCCGCCACCGATCTGGAGCCCGCCCGGATACGCGCCGAGCGCGCGCCGCGCCTCGGCCTCGTTGCCGGGCCCGAGCATGATCACGTGCCCGCCTGTCAGCCCGTCGCGTTTGAACAGCTCCGCGTACCACGCGGCGGGCCGGTCCGACACGAAGTGCGTGCGCAACCCGCTACCGTTATCGGTTAAAGTTGCGCCCACTATCTGTTTCACCTTACCTTCGTGTAGGTCTATGCACGGCCGGAACACAGCGCAAAGCTATGCTTCCCGCAGCCAAAGTTCAATCGCCAGTGTGATTGGCACACAACACATTCAGAACGAAGATACAACTGTCTCACAGGTGCACCTGCACAACCGCGCTGAAGCGCGAATGAAACCGAACCAACAAGAACACAATCACAACGTATGACCAAGCCCCTGCATAATCTGCTA
>JANWZY010000027.1 GCA_025061935.1 Verrucomicrobiia bacterium | reverse complement strand
CCTATCCCGAAATAACAGAGATGCAGATCCGGGCCATACTTGAGGCGGCCGCCGAGCTGATCAAAGAAGGCAAGAAAGCCGAGCCGGAAATCATGATCCCGGTCACCTGTGCGGCCAACGAGCTTATTCACCAGCGCGCCATCTTCGACAAGGTGCTGGCCGAGGTCAAAGCCAAGTTTGGCCTCAAGAAGCTACCGTGCTCGTTCGGCACAATGATCGAAATCCCGCGCGCTGCGCTGCGTGCGGAAAAAATGGCCGAGGCAGCAGAATTCTTCAGCTTCGGCACAAACGACCTGACCCAAATGACCTTCGGCTTCAGCCGCGACGACATCGGGAGCTTCCTGCCGGATTATCTCGAAAACAAGATACTGTCCGACGACCCGTTCCAAACGCTCGACCAGGACGGGGTGGGCGAGCTGATCCGCATCGGCATCGAGCGCGGGCGCAAGACCCGGCCGGATTTGAAGGTCGGGATTTGCGGTGAGCACGGCGGCGACCCGGCCAGCGTGAAGTTCTGCCATCGTGTTGGTATGAACTACGTAAGCTGCTCGCCGTTCCGCGTGCCGATTGCGCGGCTTGCCGCCGCCCAAGCCGCCATCGAGGAGAAGCGGGCAGCTAAACCGGCGAAGAAGAAATAGGAGAGCCCGCGCACACTTGACGTGTCCGGCTCGGCGCTGTGCCGAGTCGAAAAAGTCGTGAATGACAAAAGCCGCTCCGGTTTTTCGGGGCGGCTTTTTTGCTCTTACTCGTTTCTTGCGCTACAATTCATGAAAAGACTATTTTTTTGGCATGTATGCGAAAGCCATTGTAGGCGGAAAACTGGTCCGCTTCCGCTTGTCGCCGGAACTGGCCCGCGCGCACCGGGCCAATGCGGGCAAAGTGATGAGCGAGAAACAGGTCATCGAGTTTGTCGAAACCCGGCGGCGCGCGCTGGCTTTGCGGCGGGCCAAACCATACCTTGCGAGTCGTTCTTGACACCTGCATCCTCAAGTTGGCGACCTTGCCCGCAGCGGTTAATCCGGCTGCGCTTATTGTCGAGTTGGCTCTGGCGGGGCGGCTGAAGGTTTGGGCTTCGCCGGCCATCATTGAGGAGTATGCGGAAGTCCTGCGCGAGCACAGTGATTTCCTCCAACGCCTGTTGCAGCGCGTGGAACTCTGTTATCCGCTCACCGAGCTGGAGGTCATTCAACACAAGCCTGACAACCGTTTTTTAGAGTGCGCGCTGGCGGTAAAAGCCCACTACCTCGTTACCATCAATATCGCCAGAGGGCACTTCGACCGAAAAGAGTATCCAGGGCGTGCGCGTGGTCACACCGAGCGAGTTCCTGATGCAACCCGATGTAGTGGCGCTGGTGAAGGAATGGATCGCATCGCGCACCTAAAAAACCATCGAAATTCTCGTCGGCGCGAGCCGCAAGAGAAAGCAAGGCAAAGAAGCCAGCGAAGAAGAAGTAGGCAGGGATGGCCCGCCGGGCCGTCCGAGGACGCCGCAGCGCGGCGTCCCTACCAAAAAATCACCAAAGCCACTCCGGCCCAACCGGGGGGCTTTTTTGTCGGGGTGCATCGCAATGCGAAAGTGGGGGGCTTCCCGAACGGCCAAATGGAGCCGCGCTCTTCTCGCGCGGCGGACCTTGCAGTGGTCGGTGGCAGCTACGGGTGACGTAGCACGCGGCGGCTCGGAGCTGCCTCGAGCTGCAGGCAAAATGCCCGCCGCCCTGACGCCAGGCGAATGCCGTTTAAGGATGACCGTCTGCTGTTTTGTTTTTTGCGACCGTTCCAAAAACCTCCAATCCGCCGCACTTACCGGATCGTGTTGCCAGCCGCGTTTTCCGAGCTGCCTGTTGCTGTCTTGCTGTCGCCTCGTGCTTCCAGGACGCGCAGCACGGGTGCAACCTGCGTAACGTAAAGGGTGCGCAATCAACCGATCGCACACCGCGTTGGCCGCTAACTTACGCCGCGAGAACAGTTTGTCGGTCCGCTTCGTCCGCGTGCTCTGGTAGGCTTCTGGAGCAGAACTTTTTTTGCACCCAGCAGTGTGGGGGTGGGGGGTAGCTGAACCTGGCAGCCGCACCAGGAGAACCTGTCACAAAAATCGCTACACACTGTTTCGGAAGCACGGAACCGGGCCGTCACTGTGGGCTTTGTTAAATCGCGTTGAACTGTTGGGATACAGCATGGCTGAAAAACTCGCGCTTTGCCATGACTTGCGTGTGAGGGCCTTCCGTGACCATGAAAAGTGGGTCGGCGCCCGGGGCGGGGAACCGGATAAGTGCAAAACAGCCAGCGTGACGGCGAAAACTTAAAGCCATAAGGTGGCCGCGAGAAAACGACGGTTGATTTGTCAGAGGAGCTTCTGAGGCGGACAAGATTCGCGCGGTGCAAGAAGGCAAGCTGCTCGAACAGCTCGTGACGGAATTGCTGACGCAGAGTCTCGAAGTTGGGGGTGGACATGCACCGAACTCCGGCTGGCCTGGGCTTGGAGAAATTGTTCTTAACGGAAGCGGTTTTCCGTCATTCGATGCGGCGCATGGGCTCCTGCAAGTTGAACGTGGCTAGAAGAATTTGGCGCCTTGGAACGGAAGGTTTTGTCGGAGGATTAAGCTCAGCGTGGCGGGGTTCCTGTCTGATTTGAGTGCTAGGGTTGCAACAGTTTTCTGCATGCGTCCTTTGCATGCGCAGGCTGTGCTTTAGTCGGCCAGCCCGGAGTCAACGGTTTTTTGGCGGATGACAAAGCTTGGCCTGCTTCGGCTGATCACCAAGCCTTTAGTGCTTAAGCACTTACGGCGCCGCAATGAATGATCAATCGAGCTGCAATTGCCCTGATTCAATCGGTTTTAGCCCGGCCTGAGGTTGTCGAATCGAACGCCCCGCCGGGCAGGTGGTCTAGTGGCGCTGGTTGGCAGGGCGCCAAAAGCCTACCCCTAAAGTATGGCCTGGATACACACCCAGCAGCATTCATATTTCTGGTGGCCTGCAATTCGTAACCATTGACGCCTGGTTCGAGACCTATAAGTCGCATGGGCTTGGATTGGCCTTTTAACATGATCAATCCCCCGCATAGCTGTGCGAGACGCGCAAGCCGGCTTGTTCGCGCAAGCGCGAACCCTATCCCACGAATCCGAGGTGCGAACGTGGAAATGCCGGCTGGGCTGTTCTTCGCAGGCTAATTGAACGTAGAGCGGTGCTACGGCCCGGGCCCGAAAGGGTTTTCGGTCAATCGTCACTTCTGCACCCAGACGAAAAGTCGCTGCCGGAGATCTGTTCGGCTGGCCGCCGAATGGGCCTGAGTGAGATATGCGTGCCTCATATTTTGTGGGGGTGCCGCGCGGCTATTATTGAGCCTAGCCCAACTCGGTAACGATTTTGGTCCGGCTCATCAGCCCCGGGTTTGGGGAGAAGCAAGATGCCTAGGCTGCGGCAAACCGAATTAACAGCTCGCCTGCACGTGTAAAACCGTTGAAACGGTTGTGCAGGCCGGTGTTGGCGTTCGCTGGGGCTGATGCTCGGTGCTAATGAGAGGATGTGACCTCGCTGTTGCAAGGCTCAATTAACGGATCAATCGGTAGTTGGCGACACTTTTGCTTCTTGGCCGGTATAACGGACGGTTTTGGTCACGCGACCACGCGACGTGATGAAAACAAGCTGGTACTCGCGCGACTCGACCATGCCTTCAAATCCGCCCTTCCGCTCGCTGATGGTCAGTTCGCCCCGTTTCTCGTCCCACGCCAGTTGCACCAGTGCGTACGCGCCGTGTTCGTAGTCGTATCCGTCCCCGGCGTCCTCGTAGAGCGTGAACTGCGCGTCGGCACCGGTGTAAATGCGGATTTCGTACGGCGCGTCCGGAATCTCGTCCACGTATTGCATCACTTGCGACATGGGCACGATCGAGCCTGCGCGCACAAACAGCGGGATGATTTCAAGCGGCGCCTCGACTGCGATAGTTTGACCCCCATCGAACAATTTTTCGGTCCAGAACTCGTACCAGCGGCTCCCGGTTGGCAGATAGACCTTGCGCGTCTTCGGCGCGTCATGAATCGGCTCGGAATTGTGCCTGAAGTACATCGGCTGCGTCACCGGGCACACCATGAACGCCGGGCCGAACATGTATTGATCGGTCAACTGGTGTGTGGCGATGTCGTCCGGGTAATCCAGCGCCACGGGTCGCATCAGTGTGTAGCCGTTGAGTGTGACCTGCGCAGCGAGCGAATAAATGTACGGGATGAGCCGGTACCGCAACCGGATGAATTTCGCGATCGTGTCGTAGAACGGGTTGCCCGGCTCGCCGAACCGCCAGATTTCGCGCGGTGCATCTGTGCCGTGGCTGCGGAAGATCGGCAGGAAGACGGCATATTGCACCCAGCGCGTGTACAGTTCGTGGTAGCCGAGGTCTGTGCAGCCGGTGTCACGCGGATCAGGCTCGACCAGGTCGGGGGCGGTCAGGCCGCGGCAACCTGCGTCGTAATCGCCGCGCCAGAACCAGAGCGCCGGGTCGTGACGGATGAAAAACCCGCCGATGTCCAGTGTCCAGTACGGCTCGCCGGTGACGCAGAAATTGAGTCCTTCTGGGATCGAGCGCCGCAACGTTTCCCAGGTCGCGCAAATATCGCCCGACCACGTGATTGTGGCGTAGCGGTGCTGGCCCGCGTAGGCGGACCGCGTAAGATTGACCACGCGCTTGGCAGTGGTGGCGCTGCGCTGGCCTTCGTATATGCCCTGCGAGTGGAGGAGCGAGTACAAGTTGATCTGGGCCGGGTCGAGGTACCGCTTGAAGTGCTCGGTGTTGAGCACCAGCCGCGCGTGGACTTCCGGCTTGACCGCGCCGGACCAATCCGGCTCGAACGGCTCAGTGCAATCGCACCACCAGGCGTCAATTCCGTGCACGAACAGTCCGCGCCTGGCCTGTTCCCAGTACCAGCGCCGCGCATCGGGGTTGAACGCGTCGTAGGTTGAGCCGTCGCCGAGCATGAACCCGCGTTCGAGCAGCTCCCGCCGGTCCGGGCAGTCCCCGGTCATTTTGGGCCAGATTGAAATCATCAGCTTGGCGCCGAGCTTGTGCAGCTCGTCAATGAACGCCTTCGGGTCAGGGAACCGTACAGGGTCGAGTGATTTCTGGCCCCACCCCGAATCGGCCGGCCACGATTTCCAGTCGAGCACGATCACGTCCAGGGGCACATTCCGCCGCCTGTACTCGCGCACCACCTCGATCATTTCCCTGGCGTTGACGTACCGCTCTTTGGACTGGATGTATCCGAACATCCATTTGGGGAGCATGGGCGGTGTGCCGGTCAGCAGGTAATAGCCGCGCGTGATCTCGTCGAGCCGCGCGCCGCGAATGAAATAGTAATCCAGCTCGTCCACGACATCCGCCCAGATGTACGAGCCGTGCGCGTCGTCGTGGAAGGTCATTAGCGACCCGCAATCGAGCAGCACTGCGTAGCCCTTGGTTGAAACGAGGAATGGCACCACAGCTTTCAGGTTGTGCTGGTACAGCTCGCGCGATTTGCCGCGCAAGTTGCCGTAACCTTCCTCGTGCGAGCCGAGGCCGAACAGCGCCTCGTGTTCGCTAAACACAAATTCGAGCTTGGCCTCGAACGCCACGCGGTCGAACACGCGCCGGGCTTCCTGCGTGACCGTATGCGGGCCGCTTGCACTTGGGCCGGGCAAATTTGGAGCGGCTCCGCCGTGCTCGTACCTGTAAACCTCTTTGGGTGTGAGCCATTTGCCGCCGCGCTCAGGCTCGCGTGTGAGGAGGTTGCCATGCGCGTCGAAGTAGCAGATTGCGCCGGTTTGTTTGTTAACGGTCAGCCTGAGCGCGACTGTGCTGAGCACGAACTCAGTCGCGGTTTCTTGAAGCGTGTATGCGGGTTTGTTTCCGTTTTCACCGCACGGTTGAGGCAGCACGATGAAACTGGGGGTGGTTTTGAACGGTTTCCCGTCTGTAAACGTGATCCGCGCAATTGCGTGGGTCACGAACCCGATCCGCAGCCGCTTGGTCCCGTCCGCCAGAACTACTGCGCCATCGTTGCTCTCAAGTCTGAACATGGCTCATTTTTACCACGCATGAACATTGGTTGGCACGAATGCCACCCATGGATACACGAAGCCTGCTCGCGTTATCTCTTTCTCGCCAGGAGCAAAGCACGTCTGTGTCGCAACCCAGCCGCAGCATTTTGTAGGGTGCTGTGACTGGCTTTCACCGCAATCGCACTCCGGTTCATAGAGGCGCAGATGCGAGATAGTCCTGTTCCATCTGTGTTCACTCGTGTCAATCCACTGCTGAAATCTCATCCGTGTCTCTGTGTCGCGCCCTGTGTGCGGCGCTGTTCGAGTTCGGCTCGGATGCGCGCTTCGAGCTGCTCGAATTTGCCGTAAAACAGTACCGGGATCGTGCTGAGCGCGAAACAGATGGCCGGCACCCACACGATGCTGAATTCGATTGCGCGCAACGCCGCAGGCGTTTGTTCCTGGTCGGCCACGTACCCTGCGGCGCCGAGTATCCACATTGGCAGCGCGCCGCCAATGCCCGCCCCTGCTTTGAGGCAAAACGCCGCGCCCACAGCAGCCAGTAATCCGGCGGCGCGGACGCCTGTCTTCCACTCGCCGTAGTCAACGGTGTTGGCAAGTAACGAGAACGGCATGGCCATTGCCGCGCCGCTGGCCAGGAAGCCTATTGTCCAGCCGAGCAAAATGAGTGGTATCGAATGCCCGGCGCGCATTCCGAGCCATACGATCACCTGGCCGAGCACCATGCCGAGCAATCCGAGCGCCCACACGTTGCGTTTCGAGGTAAGGGTGCAAAACCACGGCAGCAGCAGTGCCACCGCGAGCGAGGCGAAGTCGAGGCCATTCGCAATTTTGATCAGCTCGGGCCTGTGCACCGAGTAAATGAAAAAGTGCGGCACCACAGTAATCCGGGCAATAAAACCGATCCAGAACAGGAGGCTGCTCGAGAAAACGATCAGCCACGGCCAGTTGCCCTTCAGCGCTTTGAACGAGCCGAGCAGCGGCTGCGGTTTGGTCTCGACTGGCACGACCTCCTTGAGGTTGCGGAACGCAACAAGGAACAGCGCGACCGAGACCAGCGCGTAGATGGGCACCGCGAGCATGAACCCGCGCCGGTCGTTGCCCTGGCCGAGCAGGCGCACCATTTCAAGCCCTGTCAGGTTCACGATCAACACGCCCAGTTTCGACCCGAACATGCGGAATGTCGTCAGCGTCACGCGCTCGTGCGGGTCGGCGGTCAGTGCCGCAAGGATCGAGGTCACCGGTGTGTTGATGCCTGTGTAAAGCACGTTGCAGCCGATGTAGGTCAACGCGGCGTAGGCCACCTTGGCGCCATAACTCAGCTCGGGTGCCAGAAACGTGAGCACGCCGAAGGTGGCAAACGGCACCGAGAGCCATAGGAACCACGGCCGGCTTTTGCCCCAGCGACTGCGCGTCTTGTCGAAAATGACGCCCCAGACCGGCGCGTCAATTGCATCCACCCACCGCGCCAACAGAAGGATGGTGCCGACCGTCGCCGGATTGATTTTGCACGTATCGGTGTAGAAGTACGGCGCGTACCACATGATCCAGCAGAACAGTAGCTGGCCGGCCACATCCGCCGCCGCGTAACTGAAACGTGTGGTGTAGGAAGTCTTCTCCACGACTAGACTCGGTAGTAGGGTTCGATCATGCGTGCCACATGCTCGGCTTCGCGCTCGTCCTTGAACTGGATGAGCATATAGACTCCGTTCGGGCCGAGCGCGTCGAGGATGGGCAGCACATCGTTCGGTTCCACATTGACAATTTGTACGGATTTGCCTGCAGCCAGAATACGCCGATACAATTCGTACCAGCGTTTGTGTCCGCCGGGCTCGATACCCGCCTGCGGCGTCCACTCGATTGCGTCCAGGGGCGCGATCTCGAGCAACGCGTCCAAGTGCACCAGCGCTTCGGTCCCGTCCAGGTGATACAGCGAGTAATCGAGCCATTCGCACTGCGCCGTCAGCGCCGGCACAACAAACTGCCTGAACATTTTGGGCGAAATCATGGCCGAGGCGTCGCATTGGACCTTGGCGACCTTGCCCGGACCCCAAATGTAGAACGCGCCGAACGTCGAGCTGCCGTCCTCGAGCTTGATCAGGTCGTAAATGCGCTGGTACGCGGCGAACCAGGCTTCGTTGATCTCCCAAATCTTCTGCTCGACCCAGCCCGGGCGCTCGACCATGTCGAGCAACACGCGCTCGGTGCCGCGCAGCGAGCAGAGCACGTCGAGGTTTTCGACCAGGTCCGGGCAACCCACGATGTATTTGCCCCGCGCGCGCTCGACACAACGGCGGATGACCCGCTCGGTCACCTGCCACCAACGGTTCTGCTCGTCGAACCGCAATGGCGGGAGCTTTTCCGGCTCAGGCTCGGCCTCAATGCATGGGTGGAACCAAACCGTGTCTTCGGCAAACCCGGGCGTGGCGCCGAGGAAAAGCGCGAGTGAGCCTGGGCCGATGTCCGTGATTGCGCTGGGCAGTACGTCTAATGGGAAGACTGAACGCGACAGCCGGTAGTGATTCTCGGCAGCGCGGTACTCGGCGTCGCAGTACCGCGCTTCGAGGCTGGCTGGTTGCGGGGGCGGTGGCACTTCTTCGTGCACGGCGCGACCCACTTCAGGCGCGCCCCACATGCCCACAAGCAATCCTTTGCGGTTCCACCAATTGATGAACCGTTGCCGGGTGTCGGCCCAGTTCGATTTCCACATAACAAACGTGCGGGCCAGCTTATCGGCCCACAATCGCCGGATAAAGCAAAAGCTGTGCTACCATGGCCCAAATTTTCTGCGCGTCTGACCGGTCCAGCCCGTCGCATTGCAACGTTTGAGCAGCAAGTGGCGTCCACCGGGTGAGGAGAACGCGCGCGCGGCAAGCGGAGCCGGGATTAAGTGGTCTGCTTATGCGTTCCGATTCTGCGTTTCTGTGCTCGTAACGGGCTGGCGTCTTTAAGGGGTGGGTGATATGTGTGGCTGATTACGCGGCGGGTTACAACCAGGAGCGTTGGGCTGGTGGAGGTTTGTGCCGGGCCGGTCCTGATGCAGATGTGCCGTCCGTTCCTGGCTACGGGACGGAGGCGGCGAGCCGGTTCATTCTGGACTCCGGCCCGCGCCGCTCGTCTGATCACACCTCGATGCCGAAGGCGATTCGCACGATGTAGCCCAGGCCGAAGCTAACTGCGGCCACGCCGAAGCTTATTAATGCCATTTCGCCGAACTGCTGCCAGAACGGGCGGTCGAGTGCAACCGCAACGTAAAAGTTGAACGCCGCAATTATGCCGACTGACAGGCCCAGCATAACAACCAGGCTAAGCAGTGGCGGGCTGAGAACCAGGTACGGCAGCACAAGCAGCAACACGGTTACAATATACGCAAGGCCCGTGTATGCGGCAGACTTGACGGGCCGCTTGTCCGTCGCCTCAGCTTTGGTCGAAAGGTACTCTGACGCGGCCATTGAAAGCGCGGCCGCCACGCCAACGATCACGCCTGTGACGGCGATCAACCGGCCGTTCTGGAACGCGAGCGTCAGGCCTGCGAGTGCACCGGTCAATTCCACAAGCGCATCATTCAGCCCGAGCACGACCGACCCGACGTAGTTGAGGTATTCTTCCTCGATCATTGCGATGAGTTTGTCCTCGTGTTCAGCCTCGTCACGGAAGATGTGCTCCAGAATCGGCACTTGGACCAGGTGTGCCTTGTAATTGGCTTGAGCGCGCTCTTCCCCTTTCTCCATCAGCTTGAGTCCGAAGGTTAGTCCAAAAATACGCGCCAGCCAGTAGAACAACACCAGGCGCACCTTCATCGGTTGCACGTCGCGTCCGGTCAGTTCGCGTAACTGGTTGTAGTGGCGCAGTTCCTCCCGGGCGATGGTCAATAATGTTTCCCTGTTCTTCGGGTTTTTGGCGCAACCGGCCAGACGCTGGTACAAATGGTACTCGGTGATTTCGATCGTCTGGTACGCAACTAGCGTGTTGACAACACTAGGTTCAAGCGCTGGTCGGTTCGTAACTGTCTCGCTCATGGTTTTGTCCGGCCCTTTTGGTTCAGACGCGACAGGATTTCCGCGTTTTGAGTTTAACGGCTGTGGTTCCGCGGCATGTTAGGCCGGCTAAGGGGAAACGCAACCCCGGTCATCAGACCTGTTTGCGGCTCCGTTTCCCTAGCCGGCTAGTCGCTTACCCTGTGCGCATTCGACGGGATTAACCTTTGCGCAATAGTGCATACCGTTCTGCCACAAAGTCCCAGTTGACAACGTTCCACCATGCGGCCACGTAATCGGCGCGTCGGTTCTGATACTTCAGGTAGTACGCGTGCTCCCAGACGTCCAGGCCGAGTAGTGGCAACCGGCCAGCACTCAGTGGCGTGTCTTGGTTTGGTGTGGTCTCGATCCGCAGTTGTCCGGCGTCGAGTACAAGCCATGCCCAGCCGCTGCCGAACACGCCAACTGCGGCTTTCGAGAACTCGTCCTTGAAGTTGGCGAAGCTGCCGAATTGTTTTTCGATGGCGGTGGCCAATTCGCCCTTCGGCTCGCCACCTCCGTTTTTCTTCATCATTTGCCAGAACAGCGAGTGGTTGTAATGCCCGCCACCATGGTTACGAACCGCAGTGCGGATTTTCTCCGGGACGCGGTTAAGGTCGCGTAGTATCTCCTCGATTGACATTGACCGGAGTTGCTGGCCGTGCTCGTTAATTGCGCGGTTCAGATTGGCCACGTACGCAGCATGATGCTTGCCGTGGTGGAGTTCCATCGTTCGGGCATCAATGTGCGGCTCGAGCGCATCATGAGCATAAGGCAACGGGGGGAGTGCGAATGGCCCGTCTGTTACGCCCGTGGCTTGTGTCGTTGGGGGATTGCTTTGCGCCGCTTGACCGGCTGCAACCGCTGTGCCCGCCGCGGCAAATGCGGCGGCCTTCAATGCTTCTCTTCTTGTCATCATATGCATTACCTGTCTAATCGGTTTTTTTACGGCCGGCGTTGGGCCATGCCGCGTTACCGGTCTTCCCGCGTGCCGATCCGGGCACCCGCCTGAATCGGCTGCGCGCCCTGAAGACCAGGTTACATTAAAATAGCACGAAAAGCGTGTTTGCAAAGTGTTCGGTCCCTGGGTGGTTTGGAATCTATCAGCCTACAGCGGGGGTGGCGGGACGGTTACATGTTTTTGAGGAAATTGCCTCAGCGTCTGTGGCGGCGACCGACTTTCAAGCCCAGGGTTGGCAAACTCAGCCTGAATCGCTGGGTTGCCAACATTCTGGCGCAAGTTTTAAACCCAAGACGGCACTTGTAGTTATGCTGCGGCGTGTCAGAAAAGCGAATGGGGGGATATCGGTCCTTTGCGCTTAAAGGCAAATGGCGAAGGATAGGCGGATCCGAGATCGGCGTTCCTGCAGGCGAGGTTTAGCTCGCAGTGAAGGCATGTGTTAAGTCACCGTGACTCGGGTCTCGACGCCGGTACTTGGACTCGTGCTCGAGTGTTCGGCTTTGCGTAGAACGGCAAGGCAGTCGGCATGAGTCGGCGATTTTTGGGCATCGAAATACAAGGCGGCCTTGCGCACACGGCGCCGGGTGCGCTTTAATCCCTGCCAGATTGTTCATGGCCGGCCATTTCGGCATATTTGACCACGTGGCCGGTGCGCAAGTAATAGCGTGGACTGTGGCAGGTTTGATCTTGGGGCGACTGGGCGTCGCGCTTTGGCTTGCGTGGCTGAACCGGCGGCATGTTCAATTGCACGCAGCCGAAGTGCCGGAGCCGTACCGGGGCGTGATTGACGGCGCGACATATGCGAAAGCCATCCGGTACGCGCTTGCAAAAAACAGGTTCGGTCAGGTGGCCGAGGTGTACAGCGCGCTCGTTTTGATCTCGGTGTCGTTTAGCGGAGTATTGCCGGGCGCGTATTCGGTTTTACAGCTCGACTGGGCACTTCTGCCTGGGCGGCCAGCGCATTCCTGGTTGGCGTGGCCGCTTGCCTGCAACTGGCCGAGTTGCCTCTCGACTGGTATGCAGTCTTCAGGCTCGAGCAGCGATTCGGGTTCAACACCTCGACATTGCGCATCTGGGTTGCTGACAAACTCAAAGAAAGCCTGATCACAGTTGCGCTGTTGTATCCGGTGGCGGTTGTTGTGGTTAAGTTGCTCGAGCCGGGACGGGGGTTGGGATGGTTTTGGGCATGGGTTGCGCTCATGTGCGTGCAGGTATTGATTGTGATTGTGGCGCCCGTGTTAATCCTGCCGCTGTTCAACAAGTTTGTGCCGTTGTCCGATGGGGAACTGCGCCAACGCCTGATTGCGCTGGCGCAACGCGCCGGGGTCCGTATCCGCGACATCGAGGTGATGGACGGGAGCCGGCGCTCGCGGCACTCGAACGCATTTTTCACCGGACTCGGGCCGTTCCGGAAAATCGTGTTGTTCGACACGTTGGTCGGGCAGCTTAGCCCACCCGAGCTTGAGGCCGTGCTTGCGCATGAGATCGGCCATTTCAAGCTCAAACATGTTCCAATTCGAATCGCGGTGTCTGCTGCGGGGGCGCTTCTTGGTTTTTGGGCGGTTTCGATTCTTCTGCGGAGCAATGCCTTTTATGAGGCATTCGGGTTCGAGCCGGGCAGCGTCGCGCCTGCGCTGCTGTTGTCCGGGTTGCTTGCCGGTACGGTAGCGTTTTGGCTTATGCCGCTTGCGCAGTGGTTAGCACGGCGCCACGAGCATGCGGCAGACAAATTTGCCGCGCGATTGACCGGCGGCCCGGCGGCTTTAATCAGCGCGCTGCGGAAGCTCGAAGAGAAAAATCTTGGCAACCTGGTACCCCACCCGCTGTTTAGCAGGTTTTATTACTCGCATCCGACGCTGCTCGAACGCGAACGCGCGCTCAGGGCGTCCAGCAGGTAGCGAGATTGAGCGGCATATGATGCCGTCCGTTGTAAATGCGTCGTCGGCAGGCTAAAACTTCAACGAATCTGTTTTTGAGTCCGCCGTCGATGTTTGTTATTTTAATGCCCGAGACGGTCTATGAGTGTATCCGGTCATGACAATTCCGGTGCGGGGGCACCACGGCCAGCCGACTTCATTCGCGACATAGTTGCAGGGGATTTGGCCGCGGGCCGGTGCAAGCGTGTGCGTACGCGTTTTCCGCCCGAGCCGAACGGTTATCTGCACATCGGGCATGCGAAAAGTATCTGCCTGAACTTCGGCATCGCGCGCGAATTCGGCGGTGTCTGCAACTTGCGGTATGACGACACGAACCCGATGAAGGAAGAGCCCGAATTCGTGGATGCGATTTACGAGGATGTCCGATGGCTAATCGCCGGGTGGGCAGATCATTGCCTCGGGTTGAAGCCCCGGGGCAAAAAGCCAGAGACAATTGTGACCGACGGGAAGCCGGATTTTTACCTCGGGCCGGTGACAAAGGGTGACGCCCACTGTGATGCGTGGCCTGACGACACGTTGGAGCCGTTTTATGCCTCGGACTACTTCGAGCAGCTCTACCAGTACGCGGTGCAACTGATCAAGAAGGGCAAAGCGTATGTGTGCGATCACACGCCCGAGGAGGTGGACAAGATGCGCGGTGCGCCGGACAGGCCGGGCAAGCCGAGTTTGTACCGGGACAGGTCCGTGGAAGAGAATCTCGATTTGTTCGCCCGAATGCGCGCTGGCGAGTTCCCCGACGGCTCGCGCACACTGCGGGCAAAGATTGACATGTCGTCGCCTAACGTATGGTTGCGCGACCCGGTGTTGTACCGCATCCGGCACGCGGAGCACCATCACACTGGCAAAGAGTGGTGCATATATCCGACATATGACTTCGCGCATTGCCTGAGCGATTACATTGAGGGGGTCACACACAGCATTTGCACGCTCGAATTCGAGGTACACCGGCCACTGTACGACTGGATACTTGAAAACCTGGAGTTGCCGCGGCCGCTGCCGCGCCAGTACGAGTTCGCCCGCCTAAACCTCAGCTACACCGTGATGAGCAAGCGTAAGCTCATGCAGCTTGTTACCGAGGGGTATGTGTCCGGATGGGACGACCCGCGCCTGCCAACCATCCGCGGGTTGCGCCGGCGCGGTGTCACTGCCGAGGCGATCCGCGCATTTGCATACAACATTGGCATAACGAAGTACAACGCGCTAACCGACGTTGCGGCGTTTGAGCATGCCATACGCGACGACCTGAATAAACGCGCGTTGCGGCGCCTGGCCGTGTTACAGCCGTTGAGGCTGGTGATCACGAATTATCCCGAAGGCAAAACGGAACTTGTCGAGGCTGTCAATAATCCGGAAGACCCTGCAGCCGGCACGCGCCGGGTACCATTTAGCCGTGTGCTGTATATCGAGCGCAGCGATTTCATGGAGAACCCGCCGCCGAATTATTTCCGGCTACGGCCCGGTGGCGAAGTCCGGCTCAAGTATGCGTACATCGTCCGGTGCGATGAGGTGGTCAAAGATGCTGCCGGCAACGTGGTCGAGGTGCGTTGCACTGCCGACCTTGGGAGCAAGACTGGCGGTCCGACAGCGGCGCGAAAGGTCAAGGGCACGATCCATTGGGTGAGTGCAGAGCATGCGTTCGAGGCCGAGTGCAGGCTTTACGATAGATTGTTCACCGTGCCTGAGCCTGATGCAGAAGGCGACTTCATCAAGTACCTGAATCCGAATTCGCTGCAGGTAGTGACGGCCAAATGCGAGCCGAGCTTAATGGATGCGAAGTTTGGGGAGCACTACCAGTTCGAGCGCTTGGGCTATTTTGTGCTGGATAAGGACAGCGGCTCGAAACTGGTGTTTAATCGGACGATCACGCTGAAAGACAGTTGGGCCAAGCAGGCGCAGAAAGGTTGAGACTACCCCGGTTTTGCGTCACGCTTGGTTCATGGCAGCCGGTGCAACCCTTCCCAGCGCACAACCCATTTGCCGTTTCTCGGGAATCCAGGCGCGTGCAGCTCAGGCGCGCCGTCCCAGCCGGCTGCCATCATGGCCACAGCAGTGAGTAAAGCGCCGTTGGCGGGGAAGTAAGGGTACGGGCCGCCGGTGCTAAACCCATTGGCCATGAACTGGTTGCGTTCTGCAGGGTGCAGTAAGGCTTCGATGGCAAGCTCCGGCTCGCCGCATCTGGCCGCAGTCATGGCCATCAAAGGGAAGTCCCAGCCCCAAGTTTTTCGGCTCCAGTCCCAAGTCTGCCAGACTTTGCGTAACGTCGCGCGCATGATTTGGGGGTCTGCGCCGTCACCGGGTAGCATGCCAAGAGGCCCGAGTAATGACGGATGTTCCCAGTTCCAATCTGTGTAGGTGTTGGTCATGCCTTCTTGGGCGATGTACACGCCCTCATGTATGGGTAGCGGCGCCAGGTTCGTAAGCACGTTGTCCCAATTTGGGTCACGCGGCAGGCCCAGCTTTTCGCGCCATTCTTGGGCAACGCGCAATCCGAACCGCCAATACGAAAGCTCGAACGCGGGGTTACGCGTAGTTCGTGGGTCGGTGTTTTCTGGCACCGTCTTAAGCGGCGGCCCGAGCACGAAACGGCCGGTCTCTTTATCGAGCACTGCGTACGACGCCATGAACTCGGCGGTCTCGAACACTATCTCGCGCCACTTTTCGAGCGTCTGCCGTGTTGGATGCAGCCTATAGTCGAGCAGTGCGTAGTAAATCGGGTGTGGTTGCTGCCAGATAAGCAGCGGGCCGATGCCCGAGGGCGAGTCGCGCCCGTCCGGGCCGACCATTTTCGGCCACCGCGCGCCGCGATACCCTTGACTGCGCGCAAGTTGGCGTGCTTGCGGTAAAATTTGGCGGTACCAGTCGAGACTGCGCTCGAACAGATGCCACCGTCCCCACAACGCGAAATGCACTCCGTGCCACCAATGCATTTCGAGGTGGAACTTCCCGTTCCAGTGGTAGCTGTTGTTGACCAACCCGCTCTCCTGGGGTGGAAGTGACCCGGCTGCTTGAAT
>JANWZY010000279.1 GCA_025061935.1 Verrucomicrobiia bacterium | reverse complement strand
CCTCATCGGTGCTGTGCAGCGGGGTCCCACGCGCGAGTTAGTTTCTGGGCTTGTTAGCGGGTCATTCTCGTTACCTGCAGTGGACGAACCCCGGAAAAGCCACGGCATCTTTGCATCACCTGGAGGAAGTCGGTCTCCCGAGAACGGCTTCCTCAACTTTTTTGCACAGCTCCGTTTTTTGGGGTTTTGCGTCCAGGTGTTTGATTCTCGGCTTTGCATGCGTTTGGCACGGCGGAATTGTGTAAGTCCACAAACAATGCAAGGGACGCAATTTTAGCAAGGCCCGTGTTGCTCACCATTTTTCTGGGGGACAAACGCCGGGGGATTCCGATTTTTCGCAAGTGGGCATAAGCTTAATGGGCGTGGACTGGTTCGAATTGGTGCAGTTGTTCAGCGCCGTGTGCGCTGGTGGGCTGGCGTGTGGGGTGTTAACACGCATCCGGCGCTCGGCTGCCGGGTGGGCATTGGCTGCAGGACTGCTCTTTTTGGCCCTCGAAAGGCTGTGCCATTTGTTTTGTTGGCGTGCGCCTTCTGTCGAGGAAATGGTTGAATGGGTGAACTGGGGTTTGGTCTGTATGGCGTTAGTGCCCGGCGCGTGGATCGTGTTTGGTGCCATCTATGCACGTGGTGGGCGGCCAGCCAAGTTTAGAGGGTGGCTGTGGCTTTCCGGGATTTTCACGGGAGTGTTATTGGTGTTCGCGTTGGTGTTCAGAAATGGGTTGACGTTGGAAGCGGCATGGAGCACGGAGATTGGGAATTGGTTATTCCGGCTGGGATGGCCAGCGCGAGTTTTGCACGCCGGCTTCGTGGTAGGGTCGTTGCTGGGACTGATGAATTTGGAGTGGACGTTCCGCGCCTCGGTAGGTAGCGCGCGGTGGAAAATCAAGTATGCAGTATTTGGCGCCGGGTTATTGCTCGGCGAGCGACTTTATACCAGCGCGCAGGCAATCTTATACTCTGCTACGAGGGCGCAGTTTATTTTTCTCGACGCGGTCGGGCTGGTGTTGGCGTGTGTGATGTTGGGGGTTTCTTTCTACCGGAGTAAGCTGGCTAGTATAGACATTTACCCTTCGACAGCGGTTTTGCAGCGTTCAGTTTCCGTGTTGCTAGTGGCTGGGTACCTTGTAGTCATGGGCGTTTTGGCGTGGGTGTTCAACTCGTTTGGTGGGGCCAGGGCTTTACCGATCACGGGGTTAATGGTTCTTCTGGCAATAGTTGGTGTGGGTATAGTCTTGGCCTCTGATCGCGTGCGGCACGCGGCACGGCGGCTTGTTAGCCAGCATTTCAAACGTCCTTTGCATGACTATCGCGATGTGTGGGCTGAGTTTACGAAGCGTACGGCGGGTATTGTGGACCGAACAGGGTACGCGCGCGCAGTCGCCGGGTTGATTTCAGACGTCTTTGAGGCGCTCTCTGTCACGGTTTGGCTTCACGAAAAGACGACCAGCTCGCTTGTGCTGAGTGCGTCAACAGTGGCCGGGGTCGAAACTGGACAGGGTGAACCTTTGCCAAGCTCAGTAGTTCAAAGCTTGACAGGAGTAGTTGGCCGAACGGTGGAGCCTTTTGATATTGACGATTCACCTGAGCCGTGGTGTGAGGTGCTTCGACAGAGTAATCCGGGCCTGTTCAAAAAGGGTGGCCATAGATATTGCGTACCACTGGTTACGCGGGGCGAGTTAGAGGGGGTGATTATATTAGGCGACCGTGTCATGGGAGTCGGCTATACGGTCGAGGATTTCGAGTTGTTAAAGCAGCTTGCCAATCACATAGCGGTGGGGCTGCAAAGTATCAGTTTGTACGAAAGAGTTGCGCAGGCCCGGGAAATGGAAGCGTTTCAAGTGATGTCAGCTTTTTTGGTTCACGATCTGAAGAACACCCTTTCATCGCTGACCCTTACCGTCCGGAACATGAGCAAGCATTTTGATAACCCGGCGTTTCGGGAGGATGCTTTGCGGAGTTTGGAGCACAGCGCAGCGCATATCAGCGAGCTTGTTGCGCGATTGACTGCGCTGCGGCAGGGCTTGAGGCTTCAACTGAGCTTGCATAACCTGAATAAGATCGTGATGGATGCGGTACGATCATTGGGGGACGATGGGCGGATAGCAATTAGCCTCAGATTGAGCGAGGTACCAGAAGTCATGTTGGATGCAAAGCGATTCGAGTCTGTGGTTTTGAATCTTCTTCTGAACGCGCGCGAGGCCTCTTTGCCGGGGTCGGAGATTATTATTGAGACGGGGAAGCATGAAAACGGTGTTTATGTAGCCATACGAGACCACGGCTGTGGGATGAGTGAGGAGTTTATTGCGAATTCTTTGTTCAAGCCGTTCCGCACGACCAAGAAGAACGGTCTCGGCATAGGGATGTACCAGGCCAAGGCGATTGTTGAAGCGCACCGGGGGCGGATCACAGTCCAAAGCGAGCTTGGACGAGGTACACTTGTCCGTGTCTGGATTCCTTTGTGCAACGACCGGAATTATGAAAAACAGCAAGCCAGCGTTGTTGATAGTAGATGACGACGAGGACATCCGGTTACAGCTTAAGTGGGCGCTGACCGAGGACTATGACGTAGTAGTCGCATGCGATCGTGCGGGCGCACTTGCAACGTTTACGACCGCGCGGCCTATGGTGGTCCTATTGGACCTCGGGTTGCCCCCACGGCCTTCGGAGCCTGATGAAGGTCTGGCAGCGCTTGCAGACCTGCTCGCAATAGAGCCCACCACTAAGGTGATAATCATCACGGGTCAAAGCGAGCGCGAGAACGCGCTGCGGGCAGTAGGGAACGGGGCTTACGACTTGCTTTGCAAGCCGGTTGACGTTGAGGAGCTTAAGCTCATTCTGAAGCGCGCATACTATGTAGCAGAGCTTGAGCAGGAATACCGCCGGATTCAGCGTCAAGTTAGTGCGGACGAGTTCGAGGGAATGCTGGGGGACAGCGAGCCGATGCGCGCTGTTTTTGACGCCATTCGGAAGGTTTCAACTACGGATGTGCCTGTGCTAATTTTGGGCGAAAGCGGCACGGGCAAAGAGATGGCGGCACTTGCGATTCATAGACGCAGCAAACGTGCGGCCGGGCCGTTCGTCGCTATTAACTGCAGTGCGATTCCGGAGACGTTGCTCGAGAGCGAATTGTTCGGTCACGAGAAAGGTGCATTTACGGGTGCACATATCCAGCGCAAAGGCCGCATCGAGAGCGCTCACGGCGGTACCCTTTTCTTGGACGAAATAGGCGAGCTACCACCTTCGCTGCAGGTCAAGCTATTAAGGTTCCTGCAGGACCAAGTTATAGAGCGTGTTGGCGGGCGCACACCTATAAATGTTGATACTCGCGTCATTGCTGCGACGAATGCAGACCTGAAAAAGGCGATGGAATCAGGCCAGTTCCGTGAAGACCTTTTTTACAGGCTCGCAGTTGTTGTGATTCGAATGCCACCTTTGCGCGAGCGCGGTGGTGACATTCCGTTGCTTGCAAATGCATTTCTCAAGAAGTTTGTCGCGGCTAATGGCGCTGAGCGGGTCAGTGGATTTAGTGAAGCTGCGATTCGTGCCATGGAAGCTTAT
>JANWZY010000278.1 GCA_025061935.1 Verrucomicrobiia bacterium | reverse complement strand
TTCCAACAGCTCCGCAGTGGCGTGCGGAAAGCTAAAAGCGATCGAGCCTGTTCCGATCAAGAAGATATCCCGGACCGAGAAAATGCACACCAACCATTTAGCCTCAGCCTGCAGGTGCTGCTGCGAGGCGAACGCGTCGCTTCTGCCGAATTCGTTTCAGGGCTGCTGCGCGGGTACCTGCGCGGCACCGATCATCTTCAGTCTAGACTGCCGCGGCTACCAAGTCGCCGACTTCGGTCGTGGTGTAGCCTATCCGCATCAGCAGAGTGCTACTCTAACAGATGCTCCACCTCAATGCCGTCGTCGAGTGCATCCCAATACACAGCGAATCCGCCTGGTTCGAGGCGCCACTTCCGGCGCTGGGCGGGGGTAGCACGTTGAAGCCATGGGAAGCGGGAAAGCGGTACCCCAATCTCACGGCCGTCCGTCAGTTTAATGTACAACATCCCCCTTGCAAAGCGCACGCCTTTTGCCGCGTGCAACGCCGCTTTTGCCCTCGCCGTACAAGCCAAAGTACTCATACCATTTGATTAATAGCTTTTCGCGGTTCGCTTCCGCCAAGCGCACTATCCGATTCAACTCTGCCTGATTATACCCGCGATTGTACTCGACCGCAATGGGTTCGAGCCAAATCTTAGCTACCTTCCCGCCACGAATCACATGCATGTGTGGCGGCTCGACCGCGTCGGATGAATAGAATCTGAATTTGTAACCTCCAATAACCGTGGTCGGCATTCTGTCAGGTTTGCACTGCAGCGGCTACCAGGTCGCCGACTTCGGTCGTGGTGTAGCCCATCTGGCCGGCGGCAAGGCTCTTAAGTTTCTCGCGCACGACCCTGGCCACAGCGTTCTCAACTGCTAGCGCGGCGCGGGTCTCGCCCAAGTGCTCGAGCATCATGGCCCCGGCGCAAATGGCTGCTAGTGGATTAATCTTGTTTTGGCCCGTGTACTTGGGCGCGCTGCCCCCGATCGGCTCGAACATGCTCGTGCCCTGCGGATTGATGTTGCCGCCCGCGGCAATGCCCATACCCCCCTGAATGATTGCGCCCAGGTCGGTGATGATGTCACCGAACATGTTGTCGGTGACGATTACGTCGAACCACTCCGGGTTTTTGACAAACCACATGCAGGTTGCGTCCACGTGCGCATAGTCGCGTTTGATGTCCGGGTAGTCGCGTTCACCGACCTCGTGGAAAACGCGCTCCCATAGGTCGAACGCATAGGTCAGGACGTTCGTCTTGCCTACAAGCGTGACCTGCGCGCGCTTACCGGCCTTGATGTCCTCGGGCTTGAGCCCGCGCCACGGCTTGTCTGCGTGGCGCTTGCGCGCGTACTCGAATGCGTACCGGATGCAGCGCTCGACTCCGCGCCGCGTGTTGATGCTTTCCTGCACGGCGACTTCGTGCGGTGTACCCTTGAATACGAACCCGCCGGCGCCAGTGTACAAGCCTTCGTTGTTCTCGCGCACCACGACGAAGTCAACATCCTCAGGTTTCTTGTCTTTGATCGGGCAGAACCGCTCGTCGTACAACCTGACCGGGCGCAAGTTGATGTACTGTTCTAGTTCGAACCGAATCCGCAGCAGGATGCCTTTTTCGAGTATGCCCGGCTTGACCTGCGGATGCCCGATCGCGCCGAGCAGGATCGAGTTGAACTTGCGTAACTCGTCAATTGCGCTATCGGGCAATACCTCGCCTGTGCGCAGGTAGCGCTCGCCGCCGAAATCGTAGTGCACGTAGTTTAGCTTGATACCAAACTTCGCTGCTGCGGCATCGAGCACTTTGATCGCTTCGCGCACGACCTCCGGCCCGGTGCCGTCCCCACCAATGACTGCGATGTTGTAACTCTTCATAATCGAAACCCGCCGGACATGCCGTCGGGGCCACAGATGCTAGGCGATAAAATTGCCAGCGCAATGGCTTTTTTATGGTGGGCTTCCATCTTCCGAAGTACTTGGGCAGCGTCCAGGACCATGCTTTGGCGTGCGCATCTGCGGAGCACCCCGCGCGCCATCTCAAATGCCCAAGCGTTGGGGATTCTTATTCGTTGGTTTTGCCACATCTGGGGCTGCGCAAATCGCCCCTGTGCTGAGTCAAGCGACGGAACGGCAGCGAGAACTTGCGGCGTTTCGAATCTGCTGAGAAACAGGCGCGGCGCCATAAGCGCGCGCCACACGCAAATTAATTCGAGATGCCCAACGAGGGTTCGGAAGCAGCTATGTTTACTGGCGCCCGTTATTGGTCCACGGGCTCCACCACAGGTAAGTTTTGCCGCCTGGGCCGGGGCCTGTCCCAGTAGATTGTGCGCGGAACTCCCTCATCGTGATGAACACGACATGCCCGCCAACTGCCAGTATTTGTCCCCCTTTCTTACTGTGCAATCTGCCGATGCCTTCGGACTCATTTGGGAAATTCGCGCCGTCGTTAAACTCGTACGGGTTCCATGTCCCGGTAACGAACTCGTCGGGTTCCCATAGCAGGTAACAAGCCGGGCTCCACACCTGTGGGATTTTGCACGTTTTGTACCCGTAACGGTTTTCCGGATAGGGGAACCCACACGGCGCCCCATTCATGACGTAGCTTGACAACTTGTTCGGGCGCTGCAGGTAGTAACGGCTCTTGGTATCCACCGGGCACAAGAACGTCTTGTTGTTAGGGACATATTTGAACCACAGGCCAGTCCGCCAGGGTGCATCCGGCGGGTCTCTGAATTGAGCCATGTTAGTCCATGGCACCTGGCCAGCGGTGCGCGTGTAAAGCCAGCCCGGCTCGGTCGAGCCCTGGCCGTCCCAGTTCGGCCACGCGAAGTAATCGCTGTTGTCATCGGCGTACATCCGCATGGCAAGCGCCATCTGTTTTAGATTACTCGTGCAGGTTGTGCGCACTGCGCGGTCTTTAGCAGCAGTAAGCACAGGCAGAAGCAGTGCCGCCAGAATGGAGATGATCGCGATAACCACCAATAGCTCGATAAGCGTGAAGGCGCATTTCCATCTACCAAAAATCGCAGCTCTCATGAGTTTCCAACACAAACTTAGCCCCTCGGTCAGTTCGCGTCAATATTGTTGCATTCGGTAGTTGAATCACCTTAGAAGGAATAGCCTGGCCGAGTTCGGGGCGCTGTGTCGGCGGTGCCGAGTCGCGCTCAAGATACGTGCACAATTCACACCTACGATGAGGCTGGCCACACACAAAACAACGCAGACTTGCATTATAGGACGTGCCCAAGACCGGTTTATGAGTTCCCCGTGGCCAGCTTTTGGTTTTTCCAAAAGTGACTTAAGGACCGCAAAGGCCGCAGGCTTACCTACGAGGAGATCCAGCATTACCAAAAAATCGTCGTTGCGCTAAACGGCACGATCCGGTTGATGGCCGAGATTGACCTGTTGATCCCGAACTGGCCACTGCGCTGACCCGCGGCTTCACCACGACGTTGTCGTTTCTGTTCCGTGCCCGGACTGCGTGGTACCGGTTCTCTGGCTGTGGCTCAAGCCGGCGGCCCAGTCGCGCGCCTTTTGGAGCAGCTCGTCCCGGAAAGCCGCGTCCAAGGGCCTGTGCCGAACGTCCCCCCCCAAAAGTTTAGCAATCACCAGTGCACCGGAA
>JANWZY010000277.1 GCA_025061935.1 Verrucomicrobiia bacterium | reverse complement strand
GGTTAACCGACTGCGCGTTTCCAACAAAAATTCGGGCCAATGTGGGCACGTCAATCTCAGAAAGGACGCGGTTCTTTTGGAGTGGGGCAAGGTCCATCTGCAACGTCCGCTCGTCGAATCTTTGGAGGCCTAGGGCACGCTGCGCGTGATACACGTACAATGCGCGTGGGGCAACGTATTCGAGCACTGGATAATTGTCTCGCTGGTACCTACCCGGGCCGGCAATGGCAAAAGCTGTACGCTGAGACGCAAGCTGGCGTGTCAGGATCACATCCGGGCTTGTCAGGCCGATTGAAGCAAGATCACTTCGAACCCATTCAAACTCGAAGGCGCGTCTGTACACTTCCGGACCAGTCTGCCACGGGGTCAGAGAACCGAGCATAATGATGTCTCCACCGGCCACATCCCAAACTTCCATGGCAGGGAACACGCTCGCAAAAGTGCGCAGCACCAGTTGGACTGTCGCGTCATCCATTTCATAGACCTGGAACCACTGAGCCATGATCCCCCCGGGCTTGAGCCGACTCGCCACTAACTCATAAAACTCGCGACTGAACACGCTACCTATGCCTGCCATCCAAGGGTTCGACGGGGCCGCCATGATAACGTCGTATTTCTCCTTGCGCAGTTTGAGCACTGTGCGGGCGTCTTCGTGGTAAATCCGCGTACGGCTATTTGTGAGCACGCCCCGATTCCACGGATCGAACAGCCTGGCCGCGCGCAATACGGGTTCGCAATTATCAGCGAGGACGAGCCGCTCGATTGGATAACCCAGTGCCGTGCCTGCGGTTATCCCGCTCCCAACGCCGAAACAGAACACATCCTTGCTATCGGGCTTTACCAGCAGCGGCAACTGCCCGAGCAAAAGCTCAGTTGGCCTGTCACCAATTGCGGACGCGTCCGGCTTGCCATTGATTCGCAAAACCAGGTCTTCGCGGCCATCGGGCAGTGGAATACTCTCAACTGACACTGTTGCATCTGGCGCATCCTCATAGAACAAAATGCGGACCGACTTGCGGCGCTCGCGCAACGCCTCGGGCGAGAATGCTTCATTCGGTAACCTGAAAATCCCGGAGCTGAGCACGTACCGCCAGTCCTCGCCACCAGTTGCAGCAACAAGAACCAACAGAGCTGTGACGATAACCCCTGCGGATGCTGCCAAACGCCTGCGCGTGACAACTGCTATGAGTATGCCGGCGCAGCCCAACACAAGCGCAAGCGCCAGGAACGACCCTCGCAAACCGAACGTGGGCATAAGGAAAAAGCCAGCGAGCGTGGCCCCGGTCACCGCGCCGAGGGTATTCCACGTAAGGAGTCGCCCCACCCTTTCGCCGAGCAAAACTGAAGTCTCAGAAACCACTCGTATCCAAAGTGGAAGCACCGCCCCCAGGGCTGCTGCGGGCAGGCCAAGAACGACAATTGAAACAGCCGAAATCAAAACCTGATGATAAAAGTAGCCCATTTCCGATCGGCTCAACCCGCTGCGCGCGTACCTGTACAACTCGACCAAGTTCTCGATGTTAAACACGAGCATTCCGATCCAAGCAGCCGCAGTAAGTACGAGGAGAACCGTAGCGGTCTCTTTCGGCCACTGCCGGCGCGGCGAAGCGATAACGACACTCCCCAACCCGATGCCGAGAATAAACGACATGAGCATGATCGAAAACGCTTGTAGCGAGGAGCCGAAGATGAGCGCGAGGCACCGCGAGGCTAATACTTCGAGACTCATTGAGATACCGCCTGTCAGAGCCACCAAGATGCAGCCCCAACGGAAGAGCCGCACGGCCCTGGCAGACACCTCTGCAGTCGAGCTGACCTCGCGCGCCGAAGGCCCAGCCGACGCGATCTCGCCCAGTTGTTGCGTCCTGGCAATAGCAATCGCTGCCAGGCCGATCAACAGGTTGGCAAAAGCCGCCAATTTGATTGTCGGCGGCATACCTATCCGAGGTACAAGGATGAATCCTGCCAACCACGCTCCACAGACCGCGCCGAGACTGTTAATCGCATAAAAAAGCGCGGACCGACGTCCGGCTTCTACCGAACTCTTTTGGAGCCAAGCGGCAATCATTGGCAGCGTACCCCCCATTAAAATCGTCGGCCCCAACAATAGCCCGACACTTAACGCAGCCTTCAAAAGCAAAAGCAACGCTGTCTGCTCGAGCAAAGCGGCACCCACCGACACAAAGACACGGTCGGCCAGAGCATAAAGCCCGCCGAACAAAAGTGCATAAATGCCAATCGCCATCTCGATGTATCCATAAGCCGCTAGCGGATTGCGCGTGCGGTCGGCGAAGCCACCAAACAATCGGTTCCCAATTGCCAGCCCGCCCATGAAGACAGCGAGCACGGTGCTCTGAGCCTGGACCGTGCTACCGAACAGCGTGGACAAGTACTTAGACCAGATTACCTCATAAACGAGCGCGGTGGCACCTGAGCAAAAGAAAAGCAGTAAAACAGTCATATATGGTAGATGCGTTGCCGTCGCTTATAACCCGGCGGTATCCAAAAGTCCATTATTTTATGGGCTGGTCCATATCCGCAACCCTGGCCCCGATTACCTGCAGCTATGTTCACCACGGCCATGGAAGGGTAACCTAGCCTTACTTGTTTTCAGGTGCAGAAACTTGATCCGGATTCCACCAGCTACGGAAAAAACGAGGTGCGGCCGACCGAAACCGTGCGCGCACAATCAAAGTCCGGCAGCCAGAACAAATCGCTTGGCACTTGACGCCCCGGGCTAGATCAGAAGCCTCTTTAGGAAGTGCATTGCTCGGCGCAACTGGGTAATATCGCGGCCACTAAATCGGGCCTGTTTCAACCCATGCCAAGAGTGGCCGGCAAGCAGATGCCGAAGCACGGCAAACAAGTGTGCGCGAACCTTCAAATTGTGTTTTTAGCGTGCCATTGAAAACGCGCATTCACATCGCGTCGTTGACCACTCGCCTGTTCAGCGGGTACTGCGGATTGGTGCCCGTGGTGCTCGCGCTCGCCTTCACGACCTTGGTGCGGATGCACCTAAGAGACATGCCGCTTGAGCGCGACGAAGGCGAATACGCCTACACTGCGCAATTACTCCTGCGAGGGGAACTTCCTTACGCAGCAGCTTATACGATGAAACTGCCCGGGGTAAGCCTCGCATGCGCGCTCGCCATGCTTGTATTTGGCGAATCGGCAGAGGCGATCCGGATATTAACCTGGCTCGTAAATGCAATCTCGATTTTGCTTGTATTCCTGTTAGGTCGCAGGCTTTTGGACGCTGCAGCGGGAGCTGTCGCCGCTGTGTGTTTCGCATTCATTTCGCTCAGCCCTAACGTTCTCGGACTCGCCGCACACGCTAGTCATTTTGTCATGATGTTCGCACTGCTTGGCGCGCTGCTACTACTCCGCGGAATTGATACAGGCAGGGTCTTAACACTGGCGCTGAGCGGGGCAATGTTCGGACTCGCCTTTATAATGAAACAGCCGGGGTTGGTGTTCGGGCTTTTTGGGCTGGCCTACCTGAGTGTAGCCAAGCTAATGGGCGGCCGCCCAATCGGAACGCTGTTCAAGAACGCGGTGGTGTTTGTACTCGGCCTTCTGGCGCCATTCGCGCTGATATCTTCACTGCTCTGGT
>JANWZY010000276.1 GCA_025061935.1 Verrucomicrobiia bacterium | reverse complement strand
TGGTCTTTGGTGCGGGTCCGGCGTGATTTTGTGGCACTTACAGACTGACTATTGTGTGACATGCCGTCCAACTGCCTTTGCTAAGGCGAATCAGGCGTGGTTATTTACCCAGTTTGCTTAGGTAACGTTCGGCTTCGATCGCTGCCGCACAGCCCATGCCGGCGGCAGTCACAGCTTGGCGATACACTCGGTCCACACAGTCGCCAGCGGCGAACACACCCTGGACGTTCGTGAACACACCAAGCTTTGTGATAATGTACCCGGCTTCGTCCATGTCGAGCTGGCCCCGAAAAATCTGCGTGTTTGGCACATGCCCGATGGCAATGAATACACCTGCGCAATCGAGGATGAACTCGGTGCCGGTCCGGACGTTCTTAAGTTTGACGCCTGTGACCCTACCCTGCTCGACGTCAAGTATCTCTGTGACGACCGAGTTCCAAACAGGCCGGATTTTCGGATTTGACAGCGCGCGGTCGGCCATGATTTTCGACGCACGCAACTGGTCGCGTCTGTGCACAAGATGCACGACTGAGGCGAATCGCGTCAGGTACAACGCTTCTTCGCAAGCTGAGTCGCCGCCACCAACAACAACAAGCGGCTTGTCACGGAAAATCGGCAGCGCGCCATCGCACGTGGCGCAATAGCTCACGCCCTTGTTTTCGAGTTTTGTCTCGCTTTCCAAGCCCAGTCGACGGTGGCTCGCACCGCTGGCAACTATGATCGCTTCGGTCTCAACCCGCCTGGCATCCACGACCAGCGCAAATGGTCGGTGGGAAAGGTCAACCGATTCGACTGTGCCGAACTCGATGCGCGCGCCGAATCGCTCGGCTTGGTTCTGCATCCGTTCCATCAGTTCGAACCCGCCCACACCGTCGGGGAAGCCGGGAAAGTTTTCCACGACGCTCGTGGTTGTTAGCAACCCACCCGGTTGCGGGCCGGTCACGACCAACGGCTGCAGGCCCGCGCGCGCAGTGTAGATAGCGGCGGTCAAGCCTGCGCAACCGGCCCCGATAATCACAACTTTTTCCATACCGCCGGCCAAGGTAGTTAGCTCGTCTCGCCGTGGCAAGCGTGACCCTCGGCGATCTCACCAAGCCCAGGATGCTGGGGCACGCTCGTTTAGCCGATCCCCCTGCAGGTGCAGAGGGCATCCATTCAATCCGTTACCTGCCAATCGCTTTCGGCATTGGAGCCCCAAAAACTGGCAAAGGCGTCGTGCGACGCCAGACTTTCATGCGCAGCCAAAGGCAGCAAAACGGGTTACGCTCATTTAGCTGTCAGCGATGGCTCCGTTGCCGGACGACGCAAACCTAGGCCACGGCATTGGCTCCGACAGGCTGGCGTGCCGGCCCATTCGCGGGCACATCCGCGCAAACGATCCGCCCAACTTATCAAATGCGCGTTTGCGTAAAGAAAAGCTCGCTTCCGAAGCCTGGCTGGGCTACTGAACGGATTCAAAAAAGGTGGTATGCACGAGCAGAACGGAACTGCATCTGAGAACCGGTTGCCCACGGACGCACCGCGCGAACGTTGGCCGCGGCAGGTCAGATACATTCTCGGCAACGAGGCCGCCGAGCGGTTCAGCTATTACGGCATGAAGGGCATTTTGGCGCTATACATTACCAACGTACTGCTCAAAACCAAGGACCAGGCCACCAACATCATTCACCTTTTCACGTTTGCCAATTATTTCATGCCGCTGTTCGGCGCGTGGGTTTCAGACCGGTTTTGGGGCCGCTACCGCACCATTCTTTGGATCTCCCTAGCCTATTGCGTAGGGCATGGCGTGATGGCCTTGAGCGACGCGATCCAAACGCTCGATGGCAAGGCGCTAGCGCTTTACATCGGACTCGGCCTGATCGCATTCGGCTCGGGGGGCATTAAGCCTTGCGTGTCGGCGTTCATGGGCGACCAGTTCAAGCCCGAGCAGCGGCACCTGCTGCAGAAAGCATACGCGGCGTTCTATTGGATGATCAATTTAGGCTCGACTGCGGCTTTTTTAATCATTCCTTGGATTCGCAAAAACTACGGCTACAGCCTCGCATTCGGCGTGCCCGGCTTGGCAATGGCTTTTGCCACATTCATTTTTTGGCTGGGCACGAAGCACTATGTCATGGTGCCGCCGTCGCGCCAGACGAACACTGCCGGATTTTTCCGCGTGTTCAGCTACGCATTTATGAACCGGCGCCGGCGCAACCCGGGCCAATCGTTTTGGGACGTGGCGCGAGAGAGGTTCAGCGATGCCGAAGTGGATGCGGCGAAATCGGTCGGGCCAATTTTGTCCATCTTCGCGTTCGCGCCCATTTTTTGGTCGCTGTTCGACCAAACCTTCTCCACATGGGTGTTGCAGGGCGCGCAAATGGTTCCTTACAAGCTCGGCAACTACACCATCGGCCCGGAAGAAATGCTGTCGGCGAACCCGATTCTGGTCATGATTTTCGTGCCGGTGATGACCTGGTGGGTTTATCCGCTATTGGGTCGGCTTGCCACGCCTTTGCGGCGAATGTCGGCGGGCATGTTCCTTGGCGCGGTCTCGTTTGTGGTCGTGGCTATGATGCAGGCGCGGCTTGAAGCTGGCGAAAAGCTCAGTGTGCTATGGCAAATTGTGCCGTACGTTATCATCACGATTGCTGAGGTGCTGTTTTCGACGACCGGCCTCGAGTTCGCGTTCCGCGAGGCCGCCCCCAGCATGAAAAGCACAATCATGGGCTTTTGGAGCCTGACCGTCGCGCTGGGCAATCTGTTTGTGAGCGTTCTGACCAAGGTGCTGGCTGCCGCTGGCGGCGCACACGATGCCGCAGTGAGCACGCACCGGTTCCTGCTCTACGCAGGCATGACATTCGTGGTAGCAATTGGTTTCAGCGTGGTGGCATCGTTCTATCGTTACCGCGACGACGCGGCCGCGCACGGGCGGTGAGTCCGGCCGCACAAAAGTATGTGATGGCGAATCACGCATCGCCCGGCACGGCAACAGTGCCGCCAGAGAAGTGCTCAGGCCAGCTCGAGGCTCTCAAGCCTTGCTGCCTGCCGAATATTCGGTGAGCTTACCGCAAGCCATCTCAGCGCTAAAAAATTCGCCAAGTATGCTCTGCTAAAAACGCCAGCCCAACGAGACGAACACGCTGTGCGAGACAAATTCGTAAGTCCCATCCGCTGTTTGACCGGCAATCCATCCGGGGGTGGAAGAAGGCTGGCTGCCGCGCACAGTGTGGTCCGGTCCGTATCCGAACTGGTACGCCACATCGAAGTCGAGCCGCCTGCCCTGCCGGCCCGCACCCGCGCTAAAAAAATGCCGGTCCAGGTCCGCTGCAAACGGCGTGTAATAATCGTCTGGGACCGAATTCTCATTCAAAATGTATCCGACGCTGGCACGCCAGCCCCGGCCAAGGTACCGTGTTAACCCGAACTTAAAAGCCCAGCTCGAGTCCCACTTCAGCGTGACCGGGATAGTCTGCTTGACCGGCCACGGCGCGGCCGGCGGCCCTTGCCGAATCGCGGTTTCGTCAAAACTGCTCCAGTCCATGTATTCAGCGTTGAACTCGATGTTCCATTCACGTGCCGGCCGATACGCGATGCCGAAAGTCGCCCCGAGCGGGAACGTTAGGTCCATCTCCGCATCCCGGCGCGTGAATGGCACCGCGCCGAA
>JANWZY010000275.1 GCA_025061935.1 Verrucomicrobiia bacterium | reverse complement strand
TTCAGGGAGTTCGGCGGCGGTCAAGGGGCCGTCTTCACCAACCTAAGTTTGCCTTTCGAGCCACCCGGCCCGTGCAGCCGTCGCACGGCCCTGGTTATCACCGAGATCATGTACAATCCGCCCGCTTCGTGGCCGGGCAACGACGAGCTCGAGTTCATCGAATTATGGAATTCGGGCTTGGTCACCGAGGACCTGACCGGGCATAGATTGGACGGCGACATCAGTTTCAGTTTCCCACCAGGGACAAGGCTAGCCCCGGGACAGTTTCTGGTGGTGGCGCGGAATCCGGCTGCTGCGAGCGCCTTCTATGGGGTCGAATGCGTTGGACCGTACTCGGGCGCGCTGCCGAACGGCAGTGGTGTACTCAGGCTATTGAACGAACTCGGCGGACGGCTGCTCGAAATCGAGTACCGGACGCAGTGGCCATGGCCCGTTGCGCCAGACGGCACCGGCCATTCGCTGGTGCTGCGCCGGCCAAGTTACGGGGAGGCGGATCCGCGGGCTTGGGGTTCAAGTGACCGGTTGGGAGGGTCGCCTGGTGCTCATGACCCGGTTGGACCTGAACCGGCGCGGGGTGTGGTCATTAACGAATTTCTTGCACATGCTGAGCAGCCGTTGGAGGACTACATCGAGCTATTTAATACCACTACCAACGCGATAGATCTTTCTGGTGCGTGGCTTGCTGATGGAGGTGACCGACTGCGGTTTCAACTCCCCCTCGGCACTGTGATTCCGCCGCGCGGATGGTTGGTTTACACAGAGAGCCAGTTGGGCTTCGGCCTGGCCGCAGCCGGCGGACAAATCTTCCTTTTTAATTCAAATGTTACGCGTGTGCTGGACGCCGTGTCATTCGGCGGCCAGGCAAGCGGCGTGAGCTATGGCAGGTACCCGGACGGCGCGCCCGGGTTTGCCGAGCTTGCGGCGCGCACGCCCGCCGGATCGAACGCGCCGCCACTGGCGCGGCCCGTGGTCATTAACGAGATTATGTACCACCCGATTTCGGGGTCGGACGCCGACGAGTACATTGAACTTTTCAATCGCGGGTCAGACGCGGTCTGGCTCGGCGGCTGGCGGCTTGAAGACGGGGTCCAATTCACGTTTCCATCCAACGCGGTGATTTGGCCTGGGGGCTATGTCGTTGTTGCGAAGAACCGAACGAATCTTTTGGCCAAGTACCCGCAGTTAAACGCCACGAACACGTTCGGTGACTACGCCGGCCGATTGCGGAACAGCAGCGACCGGATCGTGTTGAGTATGCCTGTTACGCGTGTCACTACCAACGCAGCCGGGCTGCCAATTACAAACGTGCACTACGTGGCAGTGGACGAGGTGACGTACCACGACGGCGGGCGGTGGGGCCGGTGGAGCGACGGCTGGGGCAGCGCACTCGAGCTGATAGACCCGCGCGCTGATAATGCGCTGGGCGCCAATTGGGCCGATAGCGATGAGTCGGGCAAAGCGCCCTGGACTTACATTGATGTGACGAACGTTTTGGAAAACGGTCAAACCGCGGCCATGATTAACCAGGGCAGCTATTGGGGCCTGCCCACGCGGTTCGAATTCTTCTTGCAAGACGAGGGCGAGGTGTTAGTTGACAACCTCGAATTCCGGAACAACAACGGCCCGAACCTGTTGCCGAACGGGACATTTGACAATGGCGCGGCCGGGTGGGCGTTTGAAGGGGTTGTCCGCAGCTCATACGTTCAGAGCGGGGTGGGCATTGGCAGCACGCCGGCACTGCGGCTGGTTGCAACGGGCCGGGGCGACACCGGGCCGAACAAGGCGCGCACAACGCTGACTGGGCCGGTCCTGACCAATCCACCGAATACTGGCACAATCCGTGCGGCGGTGCGGTGGCTGCGCGGCTCGCCATATATCATGTTCAGACTGAGCGGGCATTGGATGGAAGTCTCGCAACGGTTGAATGTGCCTGCGAACTGCGGCACACCGGGTCTGCCAAACTCGCGGCTGGTGACCAATGCCGGCCCGGCCATTTTTGACGTTGCGCACGCGCCGGTTGTGCCCGCTGCAGGTCAGCCAGTGGTAGTCACGGCCCGCGCAAATGACCCGGACGGGATCGCACAGGTCCAGTTGCGCTTCCGCGTTGACCCTGCAACTGCCCATGCGACTTTGAACATGAGGGACGACGGAACGGGCGGCGACGCAATTGCTGGCGACGGGATTTTCTCAGCCACAATTTCAGGCCGAAGCTCGAACACGCTTGTAGCTTTTTACATTTATGCAGTGGACGGCGCGGGCGCGACCAGTCGGTTCCCACCAGACGCGCCGGCGCGGGAGTGCCTGGTGCGGTGGGGTGAAACTTTGCCCGGCGGTTGCATTGGTACGTACCGGCTCTGGCTTACTTCCTCAAATGTCGCATTTTGGACTAACCGCGAGAAAAATGCGAATGACCCAGTTGATGCCACGTTCGTGTACGGGAACTGGCGCGCAGTTTACAACGTTGGCGCACTTTACAGCGGCAGCCCTTTCCATACCCCTAGTTACAACGGCCCCGTCGGCTCGTTCGCTTGCGATTACGAGGTCAATTTTCCGCCGGACGACAAGTTCCTAGGCGCCGAGGCGCTCGTGCTTACTGCATTCGACGTGACCAGCGGCAGCTTTTTCCATAACGACTTGACCGCGCAGGTTGACCTGACGGCCAACTGGATGGCGCGCAAGCTCGGGCAGCAGTACAACTACCGCCGGCACATTCACATGTTCGTCAACGGTCTGCGGCGCGGGACCATCTATGACGATGCGCAGCAGCCAAACAGTGACATGCTCGACCAGTATTTTCCCGGGGCCGAACAGGGCCAGTTGCGGAAGATCGAGGACTGGTTCGAGTTCGCCGATAACGGCATAGACCAAGGCATAACAACCGCGACAATTACGCGGTACAACAAGAGCAGCGGCGAGCTCGATACCAAACGTTACCGCTGGAACTGGCGCCCGCGCGTAACACGGAATCCCGACGACTGGGCGCCGCTGACCAACCTGATCGTGGCTGTGAACGATACTTCCTCACCCAACTACGAGGGGCGGGTCCGACTGTGGATGGACGTGCCGCGATGGCTCCGCCCAATAGCTGTGCGCCACATATGTGGTGACTGGGATAGCTACGGTTACGAGCGAGGCAAGAACATGTATGCATACAAGCCTGAAGGCCAGCCGTGGCGGCTGTGGGTCTGGGACATCGAGCTTGCGCTCGGATACCAGAGCCGTCCCCCCACCGATAGCATTTACGTAATTCACGATCCGACGCTGCGGTTCATGATCACCAACTGGCCTGCGTTCCACCGCGAATACTTGGCGGCGTTCCTTGAAGCTGTTCAGACGGTGTTGCTGCCCGGCGCTGCGGACGCGTTGCTCGACGAGCGTTACGCGGGCTTCCAAGAGCATAACTTGCCGTTGCAGTCGCCTCAAACGATCAAGAACTATCTTGCCACGCGCCGCGCGTACCTTCAAAGCGTCTTGCCACAGGCAGAGTTTGCGATTAGCAACCCGCCCTACACATTGGTGACCGGGAGCAATACCGTCGTGGTGAGTGGGAGCGCACCCTTGGATGTGAGCGAGATATTGGTCAACGGCGTGCCGTATCCCGTCACTTGGACAAGTATCACGAACTGGCGCGTGGCCGTGCCACTTGC
>JANWZY010000274.1 GCA_025061935.1 Verrucomicrobiia bacterium | reverse complement strand
CGCATACTTTAATTGTCCGCTCCGGTCAACGCACGTTTGCAAACTCTTTCAAGTCCAAGCGCAGGCCCGGACTCATAGTTGCAGAGATAGTGCAGTTCCGAATGTATGTGCCCTTGAGCGCGGCTGGCCGGGCCTTTGCCACTGCTTCTATGACCGCGCGCGCGTTTTCAACCAATTTCGCCGGGCCGAACGACAACTTCCCGACTGGCACATGCACGTTGCCGCCCTTGTCAACCTTGAACTCGACGCGGCCGGCTTTGACCTCTTTGACCGCCTTGGCAACATCGTCAGTCACTGTCCCCGTCTTGGGATTGGGCATCAACCCGCGCGGCCCGAGAATTTTGCCGAGTTTGCGCACCTCGGTCATCGCCTCGGGCGTGGCGATCGCGACATCGAAGTCCGCCCACCCCTCCTGGCACTTCTTAATTAGATCCTCGAACCCGACGTAATCGGCGCCTGCGGCCCGAGCCGCCTCGGCCGCATCCCCGCTCTTAGCAAATACGAGCACGCGCACTGTCTTGCCCGTGCCGTGCGGCAGCGTGACCGTGCCGCGCACAGTTTGATCCGTCTGTTTCGGGTCCACGTTGAGCTTGAAGGCAAGCTCGACCGTTTCGTCGAACTTCGCCTTCGGCATTTTGGTCAACAATTCAACGGCGGTGCCGAGTGGATAAGCCTTATCTTTATCCACCAGTTCCAGCGCCTTCTTGTATCGTTTGCTGCTCATCTGGTGCAGAAGCTGCCTGACAATAATCAGCCTTGTACGGCACTGTGCAAAACGCGCTTTCAGTCAACGATCTCGATGCCCATACTCCGCGCCGTGCCCGCTATAATGCGGAATGCGGCCTCGTCGCTGTTCGCGTTGAGGTCTTTGCGCTTCATTTTGACTATTTCGAGCACCTGCTGCCGGGTCACCTTGCCAACCTTCTCCTTGTTGGGCGTGCCCGAGCCGGCCGTGATACCAGCCGCCTTCTTGAGCAGGACCGACGCGGGTGGCGACTTGGTTACAAACGTGAACGATTTGTCCTGGTAAACTGTGATCACCACCGGGATGACCAACCCCAGGTCTTTCTTGGTCACGGCGTTAAACTCCTTACAAAAGGCCATGATATTCACGCCGTGCTGACCCAGAGCCGGGCCGACCGGCGGCGCCGGCGTGGCCTGGCCAGCCGGTATCTGCAACTTAATCTGTGCTACTACTTTCTTTGCCATGTGTCGTTTTAGCGGCGGTGTTTCAGCTCGATGACGCTACAAGCTGCGCGTCAGCATTCGGTGCTGTGTCATGCTTTCTCGACTTGCCAGTATTCTAGCTCCACAGGCGTGTTGCGACCGAATATGTTCACGGTCACCTTCAAGCGCCCGCGTTCGGGGTCGACCTCTTCAATTACGCCGCTGAAATTCAGGAACGGCCCATTGTTTATCTTGACCGTCTCACCCACTTCGAAATTGATTTTCGGCTTTTCCGTCTCTTCTGATGCCGCTATTTGAGCCTTGATCCGCTCGACTTCCTCGTCCGGCGTCGGCGTGGGCGGGTCACCACCAACGAACCCGATCACGCCGGGTGTCTCCTTAATGAAATACCACGGCCGCTCTATAATCCGGTTATTGTCATCCAGCAGGACCATGTTCACAAACACATACCCTGGCCACAGCTTGCGCATCGAGACGGTCTTCTTCTGGTTCCGCACCTCGACCACGCGCTCCATGGGCACCAGCACCTCTTTTATGTAGTCCTGCATCTCGTCGGTCTTGATGCGCTTCTCGATGCTCTCCTTGACCTTATGCTCCTGGCCGGAAAGCGTATGGATGACAAACCATTGCGGTCGCATGCGCCAAAAAACTCGCTAAATCAACATACGCGCCAACACATTAAAAACCAAAAAGTTAAAGACCAAATCTGCCAAGACCGTAAAACCGCCCAGCAAAATGACTGAAATTCCGATCACGACTGTGGCGCCTTTCAGCTCGTCCCACGTCGGCCACGTGCACTTACGCAGCTCCTCGCGCGTCTCGCGCAAGTACGCCGCGAGCCGGCGCAAGTGGCCTTTCCACCACAGGTATCCGAAGACCGCCAGGATCAGTACGGCCCAAATCAGCAAACTGGTCAATTCTTTCATTTCCGGATTCGCTCTGGCGGAGAGGGAGGGATTCGAACCCCCGACCCCGATTCTGTCGGGGTAACGGTTTTCAAGACCGCCGCATTCAACCGCTCTGCCACCTCTCCGGGGTCAAAACCTTGTTGGCAGGGCGGGAGGGACTCGAACCCACAACCGGCGGTTTTGGAGACCGCTACTCTACCAATTGAGTTACCGCCCTACGCAACGGAAATATATCATTTTGGACCTTGTCGCGCATCGGCTCCGGGCACGGTCAGCCTCGAGCCCAGCCCCGTCGTCAAGCCGCGTTCTACGCAATTATTTCGGTAATGCGGCCCGCGCCTATGGTACGCCCGCCTTCACGGATCGCGAATCGTTGGCCGCGCTCGAGCGCCACGGGCGCTATCACTTTGCACTCCAGCGATACGTTGTCGCCGGGCATGACCATTTCGACGCCGGGGGGTAAAGTAACCGTGCCGGTCACGTCCGTCGTGCGGAAATAAAACTGAGGCCGGTATCCGGTGAAGAACGGCGTATGCCGGCCGCCCTCCTCCTTCGACAACACGTACACCTCAGCCTTGAAATGCGTGTGCGGTGTAATCGAGCCAGGTTTGGCCAACACCATGCCGCGCTCGACCTCGTCCTTCTTGATCCCGCGCAGCAGCACGCCGACGTTGTCGCCGCACTGCGCCTGATCAAGAATCTTGCGGAACATTTCGATATCCGTCGCCACCGTCTTGCGTGTCTCACGCAGGCCGACGATCTCGACCTCGTCCATGCGCTTCAAAATGCCGCGCTCGACACGCCCGGTGACGACCGTGCCGCGACCTTCAATGTTGAACACGTCCTCGATGCTCATCAGGAACGGCTTGTCAATCTCGCGCTGAGGCACCGGGATGAACTCGTCCACCGCGTTCAACAACTCCTCGATGGATTTTTCCGCTTCCGGATCGCCCGCAAGCGCTTTCTTGGCGCTGCCACGCACAATCGGGGTTTTGTCTCCGGGGAAACCGTATTTGGTTAGCAAATCTCGAATCTCAAGCTCGACAAGGTCAAGCAATTCCTTGTCGTCCACAAGGTCAACCTTGTTCAGGTAAACGACCATTGCGGGCACGCCCACCTGACGCGCCAGCAGAATGTGCTCGCGTGTCTGAGGCATCGGCCCTTCGGCAGCATCAACCACAAGTATCGCGCCGTCCATCTGGGCCGCGCCCGTAATCATGTTCTTGATGTAGTCAGCGTGCCCGGGACAGTCTATGTGCGCGTAATGCCTTTTTTCGGTCTCGTATTCTGTGTGCGAAACCGCAATCGTCACGGTCTTGGTCTCGTCCCTGACGGTGCCGCCTTTGGTTATCTCGGCGTAGCTTTTTTCCCTGGCCAGGCCTTTCTTTGCCTGAACCTTTGTAATTGCAGCCGTAAGGGTCGATTTACCGTGGTCAATGTGACCAATCGTCCCAACATTCACGTGCGGTTTCGTCCGCTGGAATTGCTCTTTGGCCATCGTTAGCTCCTAAGGTTTTGGTTGTTCCCGTGTTCTTGCCTCTATGGTATGCCCGGTAAAACGGTCTGGAGCCCATGATCAGGATCGAACTGACGACCT
>JANWZY010000273.1 GCA_025061935.1 Verrucomicrobiia bacterium | reverse complement strand
GCCAGCCGGTAGTATATGATTTGGCCAGCAGTTCGAGTTGATGGCGATACACTCGCAACTGCCACTTCCTGCTGGATTGCCAATGTAGCTCAGCGGTAGAGCAACGGTTTCGTAAACCGTCGGTCGTCGGTTCGATCCCGACCATTGGCTCCAGCTCCACATGGCACCGTTATTGGCTGCAGGCGAAAAACCGGGTTACAACAGGGGCAAAATTCCCTTGAATACATCAGTGGATTACTCGATCCGGCTGAAGAATTCGCCTTTTGCGAGTCTTGTCCTTACACGTTGCCCGGATTTGACCTGCCCGACGTCGCGCAGCACCGTACCAGTGGCCGCGTCAGTCGTGATCGAGTAACCGCGCGCCAAAACGTGTTCGGGGCCGAGCAAACGCAACCGGTCATGAAACCGCCCAATCTTCTCGGTCTTGGCCCGCATCAGTGCGCGGCAACGCTCGCGGAGCCAACGAGTAGTCTGAACCAATCTTTCCGTGCGCGTCTGCAGTGCTTTTCGCGGGTGCACGCGGCCCAGCCTTTCCGCCATGTTCTTGCAGTTGAGCCGCGCCGTAGAAAGGGCTAGGCCGGGCACGCGCGAAAGCGCAAGTTGCAGCTCATCGAGCCGCTGCAGCAATTCGTTCAAATACCTGCGCGGGTGCGCGCGCTCGAACCGCTTGGTCAACTGTTGCGCCAGCTCACGCCGGGCGGTCAACCTGCGCTGGAGCCGTTGCCGCATCAGTGCGGGGGCGTCTGCAAGGAACCTGCGGCTTGAGTACACCCCTTCGGTGACGATCTCTGCGGCTGCGGTCGGCGTCGCCGCGCGCAGGTCCGCCACGAAATCGCTGATAGTAAAGTCAATTTCGTGACCTACGGCTGAAATAACCGGCACCGCCGATTCGAATATGGCCCGCGCAACTACTTCCTCATTGAACGCCCACAAGTCTTCGAGCGAACCGCCCCCGCGCGTGACTAGGATCAGGTCAAGCATCTCGTGCGCCCTGACCGTGTTGTTGTACTCGTTGAGCAGCCTGATCGCAGCGGCGATTTCTTCGGCCGCACCCTCGCCTTGCACGCGGCACGGGACAAACACGATATGCAGCGAGGGATTGCGCGCACGCACAATGTGCAACACGTCGCGGATAGCCGCGCCCGTCGGGGATGTAACTAATCCGATGCGCTGGGGGTATTTAGGGATCGGGCGCTTGCGTTCGGGCGCGAACAAACCTTCAGCGGCGAGCTTGCGCTTGAGTTGCTCGAACTTGATCTGGAGCGCGCCGATGCCCTGCAGCTCGATTGCGCGCACGACAAGCTGGTACTGGCCGCGCGGCTCGTAAACGGTGATGTCGCCAAAAACTAGAACGCTCTGACCATCCCTAAGCAGCGCGCGTTGATCAGGCGCTTCGCCGCGGAACAGGACGCAGTTCAGTTGTGCGCTCTCGTCTTTTAGCGTGAAGTAAATGTGGCCTGAGGCTTGCGCGCGCAGGTTCGACACCTCGCCTGTGACCCACACCGAGCCGATTTGCGCCTCGAGCAAACGCCTGATCTGGCTGGTCAGCTCGCTGACAGTCAGTACGCGGCGCGCTGCCGCCGCTGCTGCAAACAGCTCGCCGAAGTCCCATTGCGATTTAAACTGCCTGTTCACATGCAAATTCATTCGGCGCGGGAACCGGCCCGGGGCGCGCATCACCCGGGGTGAGCTGGGCGCCCATCCGCCGGGACCGGCTCGGACACGCGCAAGATCCGGCGCGCCCGGCCCGACGTGTCATCAATTTCGACCACTGCGCCCTGCAATACAAGCTTGTCTTTGGCCACTTCGAGCCGCTGCGGCATGTTTGTCAAGAACCTACGGATGACCGGCTCGATCTGCCGTCCGAGCACGCTCTCGTGCGGCCCTGTGAATCCCGCGTCGGTCAAGTATGCAGTACCCCCTGGCAGTATCTGCTCGTCCGCGGTTTGGACATGCGTATGCGTGCCAATAACGGCGCTTACCTGGCCGTCGAGCATGCGCGCCAGCGCGATCTTTTCCGACGTCGCCTCGGCATGGAAATCGATAAAAATGATGCTCGTGTGCTGCCGGAGCCGGGTGACCTCGGCGCGTGCGGCGTGGAACGGGTTTTCCAGCTCGTGCATGAACACGCGCCCCTGCAGGTTTAGTACGCCGACAGGCGGCAGCCCTGGCCGCTCCCAGATCAAGCTGCCCTGGCCGGGGGTGCCCGGCGGATAATTCAGCGGCCGAAGAAACCGTTTTTCGTTCGCCAGCAGCTCCATCACTTCTTTCTGGTCCCAGAGGTGGTCGCCGTTGGTAATCACGTCCACACCTGCGGCGAATATCTCATCGGCCACTTTAGGCGTAATGCCCGACCCGCCGGCCGCGTTCTCGGCGTTAGCGATTACAAGGTCAACGCGATAACGGTCACGCAGGCCCGGCAAAAGCAGCTTGACCGCGCGCCGGCCCGGCTCGCCAGTAATGTCGCCAATGAAAAGTATTGTCATCCCGGAGAACGTACGCTGGGTCAGGCGTTGTTACAACGTAGAATCGTGCCCCGAGCGTGCCTCCGGTGCCGCGTACCATTTGGCGGCCGGGTTACCCGCCCCATCAAGCGCAGTCGGAACTCAAGCCTGCGTATGCAAAACATGGGCGCGTTCGTAATGCACCGCCGCCGCTCTGCGCCCGTAGCGCTTGGTGCCGCCTGTGTTCGCTGGACTAACCAGCCCGGGGTTTTAGACTTTAGCGCCATGCAATTTCAGGCGGGCCAAAAGCTGCAGGTGCGAATTGACGACATCGCGTTCGGCGGCGACGGCGTCGGACGCGTGAACGACTTCGTCGTTTTCGTGCCGTTTGTGCTTGCTGGTGAACTGGTCGAGGTCGAGCTGACCGAGGTCAAAAAAAACTTTGCGCGTGCGCGGCCGGTGCAGGTGCTAGAGCGCTCCGCCGCGCGCGTCGAGCCGGCCTGTCAATACTTCGGCAAGTGCGGGGGCTGCCAGTACCAACATATCCGGTACGAGACCCAGTTGGAGATTAAGCGCAAGCAGGTCATCGAGTTATTGAAGCGTGTGGGTGGATTGGACACGGCAGCGGTCGAGCCGGTCGTGCCCTGCCCTAGGCCGTATGGGTACCGGAACCGCATCATGATCAGGTCGCAGTGGAACAAGCCGGAGAAAAAGCTTAATGTCGGATTCCTCCGGTGGGACTGTGGCCTGGTCGAAGACATCGAGGAGTGCAAGATCGCCGAGCCGGCCATAAACGCGCAGCTCAAGCAAGTTCGCGCGCATCCGCCGCCGCGCGGCGGCCTGAAAGTGGTGCTGCGCATTCCGCCCGAAGGCTGGGAAGTGCCCCCCGATTCGTTTTTTCAGAACAACTTTTATATGTTGCCCGCGCTGGTCGGGCTGGTTCAGTCCATGCTCAGCGCGGCACAAACGCGATATCTCGTGGATGTGTATTCAGGCGTCGGATTCTTCGCAATCGAGCTCGCACGCCATGTCGAGCGGTTCGTAGGTATCGAGATCGATCAGCGCGCGGTCAAGGCTGCGCGCAAAAACGCGGCAACGCGCGGCGTGACGAACGGCGGCTTCGTTTGCGGCGCGGCCGAGGCAATGCTGGGCAGCTATTTGACAGAGTTCAGTCCCGGCGCGACCACGGTGATAATTGACCCGCCGCGCAAGGGGTGTCTGCCGGAGACCATCCGTGCGCTGTGCGATGCGCGGCCTGCACAGGTCATTTACGTGTCG
>JANWZY010000272.1 GCA_025061935.1 Verrucomicrobiia bacterium | reverse complement strand
AGTTCCTGCTCCCACCAACCGAGTCGGCGCGGCGGCGCGGGCCTGAACACCAGATTGTCATGTCGAGCAGGGTCCGGCTCGCGCGCAACGTCAAGGGCGCGCCGTTCCCGGGCTGGGCAAAGAAGCCCGACCGCGTGCGCGTGTATGAATTGCTGCGGCCGGCAGTTGAAAGCCTGTCTGCAATGGCCGGCGCATTTTCTGAATCAATGGAGAATTTGTCGCCGCTGGAAAAGCAACTCCTGGTCGAGCGGCACCTGATCAGCCGCGAGCATGCAGCCAAGGGCGCCGGCAGCGGAGTCGTATTCACCCGCGACGAGTCAATTTGTGTCATGATCAACGAAGAGGACCATCTGCGAATGCAAGCGCTGCGGCCCGGGTTCCAGCTTAAACAGGTATGGCTTACAATTGATAAACTCGACAGCGAGTTGGAAAAGAAGGTCGAATACGCGTTTAGTCCGCGCCTCGGATACTTGACCGCTTGCCCGACCAATGTTGGCACGGGCATCCGTGTGAGTGCTATGTTGCACTTGCCAGGCTTGGTCCTGGCCGAACAGATCAATGCAGTAATCCAGAGCGTGGGGCGGCTCGGGTTGGCCGTGCGCGGGCTTTATGGCGAAGGCACCGAAGCGCTGGGCAACGTATTCCAGGTCTCGAACCAAATGACTTTGGGCGAATCCGAGCTGACCATAGTCGAGCGGCTCGAAAAAGTGGTGACACAGATCATCGAGTCCGAGCTGAACGCGCGCGAGATGCTGCTCGAAAAAAGCCCAAAAATGGTTTACAACCACGTGGGCCGCGCTTACGGCATTCTTGCCAACGCGCACAGTATCTCCTCGAAGGAAACGTTGAACCTGCTGTCGCTGCTGCGACTCGGGCTTGACCTCGGCCTGTTCCCGGGCGCGAACCCGGCACTGACCGATGAACTGTTCATTTTGATTCAACCGGCGCATTTACAGCTCCAGTACGGTGAAAACCTCAAACCTGAGGATAGAGACGTGCTCCGCGCAGACCTGTTGCGTGAGCGTTTGGCGAATCTGAGCCGGCCCGTGCCGCGGCCCAGCGGCCCGGGCCCCGAAACCCCGGGCATGGACAAAAAGCAGGAATTGTAGCATTTTATAGGTCGTGAGCCATGGATGATGACGCTCTAAGCAAATTCACTCCGCGAGCCCAGCAAGTAGTGGCCCTTGCGCGGCGTGAGGCCGACCGGCTTAATAATGATTACGTCGGCACCGAGCATTTGCTGCTCGGCTTGATTAAGCTCGGGCAGGGGGTGGCTGTCAATGTCCTCCAGAAGCTCGGCCTTGACCTGGAGGCACTCAGGATGGAGATCGAACGGCATGTCCCCAGCGGGCCGAGCCAGAAGACTGTCGGGCCGATCCGGTTGACACCGCGTGCCGAAAAAGTACTTGCGCTGGCGCAAAAAGAAGCGCGCGAGCTTAGACACACATACGTTGGCACCGAGCACATACTGCTGGCTTTGTTGCGCGAGGGCGGGAGCGTCGCTGCGCAAATACTCAAAAGCTACGACCTCGATCACGAGCAGGTCAAACAAGAAGTGCTCAAGGAGCTGGACCCGAACTTTGCCGCTCAAGATGAGGCGGCCGAGTCAGCCGCGCGCCCGGGCGAGCGCAAAGGCGAGATCAAAACACCGGCGCTCAAGGCGTTCGGGCGTGATCTGACCGAGATCGCGCGCCGCGGGGAAATGGACCCTGTGATAGGCCGCAAAAACGAGATCGAGCGCGTCATCCAAATTTTGTGCCGGCGTACAAAGAACAATCCGGTGCTACTTGGCGAGGCGGGCGTGGGCAAGACCGCCATTGTCGAAGGCTTGGCCCAGGAGATTGTTAAGGGCAACGTGCCGGAACTGCTCCGCGACAAGCGCTTGATCACGCTTGACCTAGCTTTGATGGTCGCGGGCACGAAATATCGCGGCCAGTTCGAGGAACGGATCAAGGCGGTGATGGAGGAAATCCGCCGCGCTAAAAACGTGATCGTGTTCATTGACGAGCTGCACACCATCGTGGGCGCAGGCTCGGCCGAGGGTACAATGGACGCGTCGAACATAATTAAGCCAGCACTCAGCCGCGGCGAGATGCAATGCATCGGCGCCACCACGCTAAACGAGTATCGGAAATACATCGAGAAAGACGCCGCACTCGAGCGCAGGTTCCAAGCGATCAAAGTCGAGCCGCCGACAGTCGAAGAAACGATCCAAATTTTGCGCGGGCTCCGCTCGAAGTACGAAGAGCACCACAAGGTCGAATACACCGACCGCGCACTTGAAGCCGCTGCACGGCTCTCAGACCGTTACATCACGGACCGGTACCTGCCCGATAAAGCCATTGATCTTATGGACGAGGCGGGTGCACGCGCGCGCATCATGGCTATGACGCGCCCACCCGAAGCCAAGGAGATCGAGGCCGAAATCGAACAGATTAAGGCTGCCAAGGAACGTGCCATTCGCAACCAAGACTTCGAGGGCGCCGCCGCAATGCGCGACAAGGAACGCCAGGCCAAAGAACGGCTCGAAGCGGTGCTTGCACAATGGCGCGCCACACGCGAAGAGAAACGCATAGTGGTTGACGAAGAGGACATTTTGCATGTCGTGTCCAAGTGGACAGGCATCCCGCTCAAGCGGATGGAAGAGGGCGAAGCACAACGACTCCTCAACATGGAGGAGGAGTTGTGCAAGGTCGTCATAGGCCAGCGCGAGGCTGTGGCGGCCATTTGCCGCGCGCTGCGCCGTTCGCGCGCGGACTTGAAGGACCCGAAACGGCCAATCGGCAGCTTCGCGCTGCTCGGCCCAACCGGCGTGGGCAAAACACTGTTGGCCAAGGCGCTGGCAGAACACCTGTTCGGGGATTCGCGCGCGCTGATCCAGCTCGACATGAGCGAATACATGGAGAAGTTCAACGTGTCGCGGCTAGTTGGGTCGCCGCCGGGCTATGTCGGATACGAAGAGGGCGGCCAATTGACCGAGGCCGTACGCCGCAGGCCGTACTCGGTCGTGCTGTTCGATGAGATCGAAAAGGCGCACCCGGATGTGTGGAACATACTCCTGCAGATTTTGGAGGAAGGGAAACTGACCGATAACGTTGGGCGGGTGGTCAATTTCCGCAACACGATCATTCTACTGACTTCAAACATCGGCTCGGACACGATCCGGCGCCAGGCCACGCTCGGGTTCTCGCCTGTCTCGGACGAGACCAGCTACGAAAAAATGCGCGAGCGGATACTGGAGGAAGCCAAGAAAACCTTCAGGCCGGAGTTCCTCAACAGGCTCGATGATGTGATCGTGTTCCGCGCGCTGACCAAAGACGACCTGATCCAAATTTTAGAGCTTGAAGTCGGCAAGGTAGCCGAGCGGCTCAAACACAAGAACATCACCATTATCCTCAGTGACAAGGCGCGCGAGTTCCTGATCGAGCGCGGGTACGACCCGAACTACGGCGCGCGGCCAATGCGCAGGGCCGTCGAGCGCCTGCTCGAAGACCCGCTGGCGGAGGAAATCCTGCGTGGCAACATCCGCGAGGATGAGGTGGTGCTCGTCGAGCTTGAAGGTGACAAACTGGTTTTCACGCAAAAGTCCACCGCACCTGAGCAGGGCGCAGTGGCAAGCTAGGATAGTGTCGGCGCGCTAGGACGTGGTAGCACAACCGCCCGTCGGGTCCGCTTCGCTGTAGGTTGGGCCGGGTTTTTCGTAGCTAGGACCGTGGCTCGGCTTGCAA
>JANWZY010000271.1 GCA_025061935.1 Verrucomicrobiia bacterium | reverse complement strand
TAAGCTACGATGTCGAAGAGAAACGTGTAATTGCGGCCGTGCGTAACAAGGCACTTCAGCTAGCGCAAGGAAACTATATCGGGATAATCGATGATGACGAGTTCGCGCCATCCACGTGGTTGGTGGGCCTTTATCGTGCTATTCACACGTTCGATGTGGATGGCGCGTTGGGGCCCGTCTTCCCATTTTTTGAGCGCCAACCCCCTAGATGGCTCTTAAAGTCGGGGTTATGCGAACCGCAGCTCCATCGGACAGGTAAATTGCTGCATTGGACCCAGTGCTATACAGGTAATTGCCTTGTAATGCGCAAGGTATTTGATGATCACAATCTTCGTTTTGACGAAAACTTCAGAACCGGGGGGTCTGACCAGGACTTTTTCCGCCGTGCCATGGCTTTGGGCTACAGGTTTGTCGCAGTTCAAGAAGCTCCTGTATATGAGGTGGTCCCGCCTGAGCGGTGGGAAGCGTCCTATTGGGTCAAGAGAGCGTTGGTTAACGGTTTTAACTCCTGGCGATATGTACGTGGGAAAAACATCGGTTTGCAAATCAAGTTGGCTACAAAATCGTTCGTCGCAGTTCCTTTGTATGTTTTAGGCATGGTATTTGTTTGTTGTCTCGGGAGGCATGCACTTGTTCGTTTCCTCGAAAAGGGCGCGTATCATTTAAGCCGTGCCTGTGCTGCATGTGGCCTCGAGCTTTGGAAAACACGCGATTTTTAGGAAGTTCAACAAGCTGACTGGGCTTAATTAATTCGCAAATTCTGCCATGGGATGGGTGGTCTCCAATATTCTCAGGTCAGCGTTAGTGAAAGACGTCTCGGTGATTTTCTCCGGATTGGCGTTCTCTCAACTGATTGGCTTTGCTTTGGCGCCTGTAATTAGCCGTTTATTTTCCCCCGAGGACTTTGGTGTTGCAAGTAGTTTCGGCGCAATCAGCAGCATAATACTTTCTTTTGTTACGCTGGAGTATGCGAGTGCCCTTGTGCTCCCAAAGCAAACGGAGGAAGCGGGGCAGCTTTTCATTTTATCATGTGCTACAGCGCTGATTATTACAGCATTGTTGGGGGTGGTGTGCATTGTTGCGCCTGGATGGTTTTTCAGCTTGCTGAAATCCTCGGAAGTATTGTTGCTTTTTTTGCTAGTCATGGGCACGTTGATTGGGGGCATTAACACCTGCCTCCAGGCTTGGTGTGTACGGACAAAGGCATTTCCTTCGATTGCAGTTTCGCAAGTGATACGTGGATTGTCCAACTATGGGCTCCAAGTCGGGTGTGGGTTGTTGAAGTGCGGGGCAATCGGAATCGTTCTGGGCAACGTGATAGGAGATGCTTTTGCCGGTGCCAATTTGTTTCGTGTCGCCCGGGGTAAATTGAGGGGCTTTATCGGCACCGTGAGTTATCAGAGATTAAAGGCGATAGCGCATGCATACTATGATTTTCCGCTTTATTCCGCTACGCAAAACGTGCTCAACGCTGTGTCAAATGGCCTGCCGGTATTGTTGCTAGGGCATAGTTATGGAATCGCAATAGCTGGCGCTTATGCTTTCGGTATGCGCTTGCTTCACGTACCGGTAAGTTTGGTTACGGCTTCTTTGCGGCACGTGGTTTTCCAAAGGGCGAGTGAAGCACAGCAAAACGAGCAGCCGTTGACGCCACTGTTCTTAAAGGTGACAGCCGGGTTGTTTTGCTTGGGAATACTCCCAACCTTGGTGTTGATTGCTGCTGCGCCTAAAATTTTTGTGTGGGTATTTGGCTCTCAGTGGGCGACTGCCGGCGAGTTCGCGCGCTATCTGGTAATATGGCTGTTTTTCGCTTTTTGTAACCAGCCGGCTGTTTTATTAGCAAGGGTTATCCGGATTCAGCGCACAGTTTTTCTGTACAACGTGGGGGTTCTCCTCAGTAGATGGGGGCTTCTTTTAATTGGTGGACGGTATCTGTCGCCTTTAGAGTGTGTGGCCCTTTTTTCCGTGTTAGGGGCTTTTTTAAACATTTTCTTAATTGCGCTCGTTGGCTACGTACTAGTGAAGCGGGAGGGAAGCGGCGAGATCCAGCTTCTTCCCGGTAGCCCTTAAGGTCCGGGATCCAAAAATTATGCTGCCCGTTATGCGGCGCGTTCGGTCACTCCTTGCGCAATGCACGCCACTCAAGAGCACATGGCACGGTGCGCGATTTGCTTTTTTCCGGGTTTTGCTAGGCATATCGCCTGTTCTCCTGTCACAAGTCCGATTTCGGTTGGCATGGAAGCGGTGGCCGGATTTCAGGCGCCCTAAAACGTTTGATGAGAAGCTCCTGTGGCTAAACCTGTATTGGCGTCATCCGCTTAAGCCCGTGTGCGGCGATAAGTACACGTTGCGAGGTTATGTGGAGGGCCAAGGCCTAGGTCATTTGCTTCCCTATTTATACGGTGTTTACGAATCGGTTGAAGAAATTGACTTCCGCGCCTTACCTGAATCTGGAGTGCTCAAATGTTCTCACGGTTGCAAATGTAACATTTTCTGGAGACAAAAAATAAATTTAGACGTGAATGCAGCGAGGCGCGATTTGGCCCGCTGGATGCGCACGGACTACAGCCGTTTTTTTGGTGAGTTGCACTACGCGGAAATGAAACCGCGGATCATTTGTGAGGAGTTATTAAATGACGGTAGGGGTGAGCTGCCGGTCGATTACAAGCTATACTGCTTTAATGGTTCTGTGAAATGCACGCTTGTTTGTGTCGGGCGGCAGCCCAATGGAAAAGGCAAAGTATATTTTTACGATAATGACTGGCATTACCTTCGATACATCAAACATGAAGGCCCGCCTGTTTATAATATAGAGCCTCCCAGCTCATATACGGCTATGATTGTAGCAGCGGAAAAACTCGCCAGGCCATTCCCGTTTGTACGTGTAGATTTTTACGACATAGGTGGTCGGCCCGTCCTAGGTGAGATGACCTTTACGGATTCTGCGTGCATTAATGCGGGGTTAACAGAGGAGGCCCAGTATGAGTTAGGAGCTAACCTAGCTCTGCCATTTAACTCCGTTTTATAAAAGCCTAAGTAGATTTTGTGCAAATGTTTGGCGCACCCCTAGGCGCGTATGCGTAAACTTAGGCCGCGTAGTTGGGCAGATCGCCGTAAGTACAGTAAAATTCTGTTAGGGCGCAGGTTGTCCTTCCCCTTTTTAGTTGGGGTGCGATATAAAGGAGGAGGAAGATGTCGAGTAAAGAAGCTCAAGGTATATGGGGTGGGTTTTGATGGTATTATGGCCGGGGGGCTGTCCGATGGGCCATAGGGATTGGCCGTTCAAATGGTTGATTTTGGCCCGGCAGGTTTTGTGGAGTGCGGTTGTTGTGCGTGTGGAGTGCGTTGTTCGGGCGACGGTGACAGCGTAGCCGAGCACGTTTCGCAAGGCTCAGAAAAGGCGATCTGGAAATGCCGATTTAAGAGACGTCCACTTGTGCGCAAGCGATCAATGAAGTAATGCGGTTTGGGCACTATGTGTGTAAAGACTTGTTTTAAAGCCGCAACGGAGGCCAGTGGCGGCGCAAAAGAAAGATGGTGTTGGTGCTTAAAAGAGTATCTTTAATCCGAAACGAGCACGAAAAGTTAAATCATTTAGCGGACGCGGTTTAAGACAGTTGCGAACCTGTTTCCTCTCTGCTTTGGTTATTTCGAAAACGTGCCACTTGGAGTTTTGGGAATTTTAATAGGTAGAGGACTCAATTGGCTTCGCAGCCTTACGGGATGTATGACCACAC
>JANWZY010000270.1 GCA_025061935.1 Verrucomicrobiia bacterium | reverse complement strand
AGCCGATTACTTCTGCTGGCCTGAATGCACCACCGTACTGTGCTGCTCAACTACACGCGAGCGACTCGAAGACCGTATCTGGTCAGAAGTCAAAAAATTCCATAAATTGGCTAAACAACGGTTCCCATGGCTACCAGGCACAGTCATAGAAGGCCGGCTCAGAATCGTCACAGACGAAAAACAAGAAGACCTAGGCCGCGACGTGCGCAACGGCTGGATCGGCATACCTGTCAAACGCGGCGAAAGCACAGTCGGCATCGGCGACTTCGCAGGATTCAAAAATAAACGGGTCAGACTTATCGGCGACGAGTTATCGTTACTCGAACAAGTCTTCATTGACGCATTATCGAACCTCAGCAAAAACAAAAATTTCAAAGTCATAGGACTCGGCAACCCAAAAGATATATCAGACCCGCTCGGCCAATTAGCCGAACCCGCACCTGAACTCGGCGGCTGGGCGTCAGGTATAGACCTCACCCCAGGCACTAAAACGTGGCGCACTAAATGGCCGAACGGTATCGCTATCCAATTCTACGGGCCGGATAGCCCCAACTACGACGGTAAACTCGGCGTGCCACTCATCACTGCGGAACAAATCGCGCGCGACGAACGCATCTATGGCCGCGACTCCATCTGGTTCAGTATGATGAACCTCGGCCAGTTCCCACGCGGCCAAATGGCTAAACAAGTCCTAACACGCGAATTGTGCGTTCAAAACAATGCTACGGCACAACCGCGCTGGGCAGACAATAACCGAGTCAAGCTCGCCGCACTCGACCCCGCATTCGCATCGCCAGGCGGGTCACGCTGTATCCTCGTGTTCGGCGAATTAGGCACAGAAATACCAGACCCGAACCAACCCGGCTCAACTCATAAACAAGTACTGGCCGTTACTGAAATCATCAACGTCCCACTGTCCCTGGCTTCACCAGAGCCAGTCGAACACCAAATCGCTAAATTCGTAAATGAACAATTGCGCATGCGCGCCGTGCCGCCGCATAACTTCTTCTACGACTCGTCTATGCGCACCGCGCTAACTGTCGCATTGCATAAGTTCTGTTCCGAAGAAGTCGTACCTGTCGACTTGAACGGGCCGCCGTCCCAAGACTACGTGTCGGATACTATCCGTATCCCGTGTAAGGATTATTACTTCAAGTTTGTCAGTGAATTATGGTACAACGTCAGGCTCGTAGTCGAATCCGGGCAGTTACGCGGACTAACTGAAGAAGCCGTAACTGAATTCTGCGCCAGGGAATGGACTTACACAGGCACGAATAAAATCGAAGTCGAACCGAAAGAAAACGTGCGGCGCAAACTCGGCAGGTCACCAGACCTAGCAGACGCTATCTCTATCCTCGTCTACGCAGCGCGCCAGCGCGGACTGAATATCTCAGGATTGCGCAACCCTTACGAATCGAAACGGCTCGACCACGAATTGAAGAAATTCCAAGCGTGGGAAGATGAATATTGGAACCTAGGCGCTATCGCCGCTGTCTAAGCGCCTGTTTCAAGTCCTCCACGTCACGCTGTAACTGCGATACGCCGTCTTCTAACTTAGTCAAACGATGGCTCAGCCACCATACAAACCCACCGGCAGTAATACAAAACGCCAGAGGCACTTGCGTCGTGCTGTCTATCACGCATGACGCCAAAAACGCTATACCAAATAGCACACCTACAACAGGCCCGTTCAGCATAACCTAAACTGTCATAATTACCGCGTTGCAGCTCCGCGACGCACCCGCGCCGCGTTTCCTTCAGCTCCGTAACCTGTCCCAACTAATTAGAGGCTGGCCAAGCTGAGCCAACTAGCTCAACCTTACCGTTTCCAGTTTCAGTTGTTCCGTTCCCGGTTCGAGCCGATTCACTGCAACGCGGTAAAAATCCGTCCTCCGCCTATTCAGGCGGCCAACGTCGAGCCACACTACAATGTACGCGGCAAGCGCCACAACTGACCACATGATAATCGAGCTGACACGGACAGGCCGCATGCTACGGCGCAAGTGGTTTGATTACAGTTTGGCCAGCGGTGTTTGTCATCACAGCCACAAGCTCGCCTGTCTCACGGGTCAAAATCGCCCAGTTCGTGCGGCCACCGGCGCCGGTCGTGCTGAGCGGTATGTCCGCCCACGGAATCGCAGACAATTGCGGCAAAACGACACCGTTAGTGAGGATTGCCGCCCGGGCAATAATGCGAATCGGCGCCGCCTCATTGGTTCCCGCGCAAAAAGCGAGCGACAAGTTCGACCACGCATGCCCGATATAGTTGGACGGGTACATGACTAGCAGCCCAGGCCAATTCGTGTGCTCGACAGGGTTCAGCCCGCCAAGAAGCAAGCCCTTAAAAGGCCGCACAATGCCGACTGCAGACCCTATGTTTGCATATGCTTCAGTTGGAGATTGCCATAGATGCACGCGGCCAGACATCAACTTGGAGCCTATATTCACGCCGGCGTCGCCTTCCACGTACAGCTTGTAGTTTGGGCCGCCCAAGTCCCAACCGACGCCGAGTTGGCCGTTGGTGGTGATAATCAGGAACGGCGTCCATTGGCCCCTGTTGACCATCGCAATGACGACGCCATTGTTTGTTGCGCTGAACTCAAGTGACGCGGCGGGCACAGCGCTGTTTGTGAAAATTAAGTTTGTCGCCACAAGCCGCCGCGCAAAAGTAGTGTTATCGTAGCTCAATACAGGCGTGTTTGTGCGGTACGCGCCTGTGCCGTATTTGTAAACGCACGGGACTATTGCAAAAAAGTTCCCTTCGTTGACGGCGTCGTCATGGTAAATGTAGCGAAACGTTCCGATTGCCGCCGGGACTTCTGGCACGTTTGCCAGCCAATAAACAGTGCGCGAGAACTCGCCGATACCACGGATTAGCGGCACCGTACCGGTATATTCCGAATCGATTACGCGGACGCTCTTTAGTGTCAATGCGCTAGGCCCCGCTAAAACGATAAGGTTCGTCTGCGGGTTGGGTATCCTGTACGAGATGCGTTCGAAGTTGCAATCTTGCACGGTGAGGCCAATCGCGCCCATACCCGCGTAAACGAACGGCGCACTGTTGCCGACCTCGCAATTCCGAAACGAAAGGTTTTTGCAGCTAGATCGCATATCCACGATGGGTACAGACCCACTCGCATTCGCGCCTACTGCCGTGTTGGTGCCGTAGCCCAAGTTGCAGCTTTCAAACGTGAGCGTGTCGATATGATTCGTGCAATAGACTACCCCACGTCGCGCGCATATCAATTGGCACCCCTCGAAATGCATCACAGAAAAGTTCGCCAGCCACGCAGCGTAATCGAAGTCGTGGACTAGGATATTCTCGAACTTGATACCTTCACCGGCATAGTTCACTCCGTCGCCGATTTTGATGGCAATTTTTGCATTGGCGCTGCCAGCAAGCCGCAAGTCACGCAAAACCATACCGTAGCAGTTCATGAACTCGAACAGATTAGTCGCGCCTGCCATGTAAAACATTGTGCCTCCACTTAGCAACCGGCTCGGCGCACCGAAAAGCTCGAAGTGGCACGTGTTAAACTTGACGGCGTTCGTGAAGTTATACGTACCAGGCGGCACGTAGACACGGCGCACGCCGGTCGCAATTGATGCCCAAAGCGCGTTCGAAAGAGCAACAGAGTTGTCGGGTGCTGCTGTGCTCATGCCGTACCAACGGGCGTCAATATAACCCAGCCTGCTGGCAAAGTTCGTTCCCCAACCAAGTGCGGGTGAGTTTGAAACCCACACGTTGCCGTTTGTGAGGACTAAGTCG
>JANWZY010000026.1 GCA_025061935.1 Verrucomicrobiia bacterium | reverse complement strand
AGGTGATCGAGGAACTGATCGCCCTAGCGCGTGAACTGCGCGCTGCCGATGCGCGCGGCGCGCAACTTGGCTTGAGCGAGGAGGAGCTAGCCTTTTACGACGCGCTCGAGACCAACGACAGCGCGGTGAAAGTGCTGGGCGAGCCGACCCTGCGCGCCATTGCGCAGGAGCTGGTGCGGACCGTGCGCGCGAACGTGACGATTGACTGGACGCTGCGCGAGAACGTGCGTGCGCAACTGCGCGTGCTGGTCAAACGCATCCTCCGCAAGCACGGCTACCCGCCGGACAAGCAGGAAAAGGCCACCCAAACCGTGCTCGAGCAGGCCGAAGTGCTTTGCGCCGAATGGGCTGCCTGACGTGGCTTTATTAGCTCGAGGCTCGGACCACCGAAATATGTCCCGGGGGCGGTTCGCCCCGGGATCGGCACCAGGCACGCGATAATGTTGCGCAGGTTCGATCACATTCCGCCCGATTACACTCCGCTGAACGGTGTGGGCTATATTCAACGGCTGGCCCGGGGTTTTGCAGCTTCGTCACAAGCTGAACTTGGCCGTACCGCGCAATGCAAAAAATCGAACCGTTGCGTACAGGCGTGCAGGGGAGTGGGCCGCTTGGCAGCGTGCCCGCCCTGGCGGATGGTAGAGGTCGGGGGCGGTACGCAACCCGTCGGGCGGTCTTGACTTGGATGGCATGTTTGGGAGAAACTCGCGCACGGATGGGATAGCGTGCTGCGAGGCGGGGCTTTGGGGTATGCTCACCAGCGGTGCAGCGCCGGCGGCGTGCATGCGCCGCGCACATGGCACATGCCCTGATCGAACCTTTTTTGTCCGCTGTTTACCAGAGAACCGCCACATGATGACTCTGGCCGAAACTTTGGCCGGGCACTTACCCCCGAATCCGATTTAACCCATGAAAGCGCGTAATCTGCTGATCGCATCGGTATGCATTGTGGTAATTGGTCTCGCTGTGTGGAAAATTGCGACCCTACTCAGGTCGCGTGAACCGGAGTCGCCTAAGCCGCTCGAAGCCGCCGCGCCGGACCCGGTCCTGGTCGCGGCTTATGCGGATGACCCGCCAGCGTTGGGCTTGGGCGACGCGAGGGACCGGAAGTGGATCGAATACTTTTACCGTCACCGCGCGCTTAAAGACACGCTGCAGGTGATGCTACGGATTGCGAAGTTGGCCGAAACTAACTCCGATATGGCCGCAACTGCGTGGTTCTTCGGCACTGTTCTGAGGGGGGAAACGAACCTGATAAATGCTGTCAGGGCCGAGCTTGCGCACGCGACAGGCCATGCGCGTGCGTTCATTGAAAAAGTCCTCGCAAACGCGGCGGCGCAACCTATGACCAGAATAACTAGCGGCACCGACCTACAATGCGTTTGGGCTGAATACCTTGCCACGGGTGACTTCGAAAGGGTCGAGCGTGTCTTTTCAACCGTTTGCGATCCGCATGCGCCGGCGCCGGCGGAGGTATCTGCCGCAGCGCGCGAGTTGTTGGTAAAAGTGGCGCGGTACCACGCAGAGGTCTATACCTGCGCGGACGATTTGGCGTTGGTTGCCGAAGAGCCGTGCGAGGCCAAGCTGCAAGCTGTGGTGGAGCAAATGCGCGAAGAGTTCGGGCGCAAAGCTTCGGACCTGCTCACGCTGGCCGGCAACCTGCGCCGTCAACGGAGCTTCGAGGACACGCGCAGGGTTATTCAAACGGCATTGAAGCTCTTCCCCGACTCTGCCCGTGCGCAGGCCGAGCTTGCAGCGCTCGCCGAGGAAGAGGGCAATCTCGATGAGGCGCTTCTGGCCGCGCGGCGCGCGGCGGCAATTTTCCCTGGCAACCCCGAAAACCATTATAGACTCGGTCGGTTGCACTTCCTGCGCCGGGAACACAAATCGGCCATAGCGAGTTACGAAACAGCGATCAAGTTGGGGTACTCTTTCAACTCGGTGTGGCACGCGCTAGGCCGCGCGTATCAGGAAAGCGGAAACCACAAGGATGCCATCCGTTGCTTCAAGCAATATCTTGCGCTCGAGCCGCACGGGCCGAACGCGCCGCTCGTTAAGGAATATCTAGCCTCGATGAACCAACCTGTTGAAGATGACCCGACCGATCTCAAGACCATGCTTGTACGGGGTGAATACGATGCACTTGAAAACCGGTTGCGCGAAATTTTGAGGTCGGGGCGGCGTAACCCTGCCGGGCAAAGCGAAATCTACTTGGCTTACGGTTACTTGTGCCGGAACCCGACCGGCACGTTCGGGTTCGAGCAATTCCTGGACCGTTTCCGGCGCTGGGCCGAGGCGCGGCCCGACTCGCACTTCGCGCATGCCGCCTACGGGACGGTGCTCATTGACCACGCATGGCATGCGCGGGGCAGCGGCTGGGGAACCACGGTCACGCCGGAGGGCTGGAAACTGTTCGAAGAACGCCTCCAGAAAGCGCGTGCCGCACTCGAGCGCGCGTACGAGCTAGACCCGTCGGACCCGCTCCCCCCGGCATGGCTCATAACTGTTGCGCGCGGGCTCGGCCTAGACCGGGACGAGATGGAAAAACAATTCGCGCGCGGCGTGGCCGCCGACCCAGCCGAATACACTGTGTATTCAAGCAAGCTCACGTACCTGATGCCGAAATGGCACGGCTCGGAGCGAGAAATGTTCGAGTTCGCGCGTAAGGCCGCCGCCGAGAGCCCGACAAACTCGATTGTGCCTGCGGTCATTTTGGACGCACATTGGGAGATGTTCACCGTAATGTACAGCAAGGACAAACGGTATTTCCGCAGGCCCGGCGTCTGGGAGGAGATGAAGCAGGTCTTCGCCACGGTATGCGACCGGTTCCCAGGCGCGCATAAGCTGCGGAACAGGTTCGCTCTGGCCGCATTTTACGCCGGCGACTACGCAACGGCGGCGCGCCAGCTCGACCTGATCGGCGAGCAATGGCTGAGTGAGGTTTGGGGTGAACGCAGTTTTTTCGATCGTGTACGTGCCGAAACTCAGAAACGGCTCAAGCGCCAAGCCGCCCTTCATAGCTCGAATTAGCTGGGGGCGCGCACACCGCTGGGGGTGAGTCTGGGCAATACTTGGCGCCGAGGCCGTTCCCAACGGGTCAAAAGCGGATTGCGCGCGGCGGTCACCTCAGCTCACGGTATGGACCTTGATGAAGTTTGTGCCGCGCGGTTTGTTTGTTGGAATGCCCCCTAGCACGATCAGCTTGTCGCCAGAGTTAACAAGGTTGCGGCTGCGTAGTGTGGCCTCGGCGAGATCAATCAGCCCGTCGAATGAGCTTTCGATGCGCCGGACTAGCATTGGCCTGATGCCCCACAAAAGGTTCAGTGCGTGGTAAACCTTCGGGTTGGTGGTGAGCGCGACCACGGGCGCGCGCGGGCGCTCGGCGGCGACCAGGGTCGCGGTGTAGCCGGTGGTGGTCAGCACGACAATGAACCGAGGCCGGAGTATTTTTTCGAGCACGTGCACTGCTTCGCTTAGCGCATGCGTCTCGGTCCGCTCGCACGGCGGGTAGGATTTGAACTCGATGGACTGCTCGACCTCGCGCGCGATCCGGTCCATCATTTCGACCGCTTTAACCGGGTACGCGCCCACAGAAGTCTCACCGGACAGCATGACCGCGTCGGACCCGTCAATAATGGCGTTGGCCACGTCGCTTGCCTCCGCGCGGGTCGGGCGCGGCTCTTTAATCATGCTTTCGAGCATTTGAGTGGCGGTGATCACGGGCTTGCTCTGGCGGTTGCAAGACTCGATTATTCTCTTCTGGAGCATGGGCACGCGCTCTGGACTAAGCTCGACGCCGAGGTCACCCCGCGCTACCATGATGCCGTCAGCCTCGGCAATGATCTGGTCGAGCTGCGCAATTGCCTGCGGCTTTTCGATTTTGGCGATGACGGGAATTGCCGCGCCTTTCGCGCGCAGTATGTCTTTCAGCGCGCGCACATCTTCGGCCGTGCGGACAAAGCTGAGCGCCACCGCGTCAATATCGTGAGCGAGGCCGAATTCCAAGTCGGCCAAATCTTTTGGCGTCAGTGACGGCAGCCGCAGTGCCAGGTCGGGGAAGTTGACCCCTGCGCGGCTCCTGAGCGTGCCGCCCTCGACGACGCGGCAGTGCACGGCGCGGCCGGCGACCTCGACCACTTCGAGTTCGAGCAACCCGTCGGCAAGCAGCACCTGCTGGCCCGGCTTCGCCTCCTCGGCCAGGTGCGGGTAGTCGATAGGCAACGCATCCGGTTGATTTGCGAACTCGGCCTCGCGCACCAACCAAACATGCTGGCCCGGTTCGAGCACGCGCTCGGCCTCAGGCAACTTACCTACTCGAATTTTCGGCCCTTGCAGGTCCTGCAAAACTGTGATCGGCGTGTCCAGCTCGGCCGAAATGGCGCGCAATGCAGCGATCCGGGCGGCGTGGTCCTGGTGTGTGCCGTGCGAAAAATTCAGGCGCGCAACGTCCATCCCGGCGAGGATCAGTTGGCGTATAACCTCGGGCGCGCTCGAGGCCGGGCCGAGCGTGGCCACAATTTTGGTGCGGCGCAGACCAGTGTCCATAGGGCGTGCCGAGTATGACTGCTGCCGCGCAGGGTTAAAACCCAAAAATTAATGAGGGCGTGCCTGTGGTATATTACCCCACCCCTGGTACGTCAGGCCCGGCACAATTTTGATCGCGCAGCTATGGCGCCCGCCCGGGCGCGCTGTGGACCGGTCAGCTCGCCTGTTCTTCGCCGACCTGGAACCGGACGAACCTGCGCACCGTTATCTGGTCGCCGAGCTGCTTAGCCACCGAGTCAATATGTTGCTTGACGGAAATCTCGCCGTTTTGGCGGACGAATCCTTGCTCGAGCAAGCAGTAGGTCTGGTAAAACTTTTCGAGCTTGCCCTGCACGATCTTCTCGATGGCTTGCGGCGGCTTGCCCTTGGCCTGCTCGGCAGCGATCTCCTTTTCTTTGGCCACGACCGCCGGATCAACGTCTGCGCGCGATATGGCCAACGGATGCGCCGCGGCTATCTGAAGCGTGATGTCTTTAACCAGTTGTTTGAAATCTTCGTGCGCGACCGTCTCGTCCTTGCCTGCGCCGACTTCGACCAGCACGCCGACCTTGGCGCCCGTGTGTATGTATGCGGCTACCATGCCGCTGCCGGTGACTTCCATGCGCGCGAACCGCGCGATCCGGATATTCTCCCGAATCTTGCCTACTATTTCTTGGCGGTCTGGTTCAAGGTCAACGTTCGGGTCCAACGCCAGCTTGCGCGCGACTTCATCTGCGAAGGCGCGGAACATCTCGTTGCGCGCAACGAAGTCGGTCTCGCAATTGACCTCCACAAGCACGCCCAGGCGCGCGCCGGGCTGGATGAACCGCGCGATCACGCCGTCTTTGGCCGAGCGCGCCGCCTTGATCTGCGCTGTTGCGGCGCCCTTTTTGCGGAGTATCTCGATCGCCTTCTGGATGTCGCCATTGGCCTCGATAAGGGCCTTCTTGCAATCCATCATGCCTGCGCTGGTCATTTCGCGCAGCTTGACAACCGTTGCAGCAGAAATTTCAGCCATAGGTCTGTTCTGGTGAGTCGAAATGCCAAATTGTCAATCTTGCCATGGAACTTTGCCCATCTGGTCTCTCATGCCCGACCAGCTCAAAGTTGGGCTTGAGGCTCGGCGGGAGTTTCGGCCAGTTGCGCCTGCGCGGCCTCGGGTCCGGGCACAGGCGCAGCGGGTGCGCTCGGCCCAGGGATGGGCGCCGGCTCGGTCGCGCGTGCGGCCCGGGCCGTCTTGGCATCGAACTCGGCGCGCGCGTTCGTAATCGCCTGGGCCACGACGCTGAGGATCAACCGGATTGACCGGATCGCATCGTCGTTGCCCGGAATCGGATAATCCACAAGTTCAGGGTCGCAGTTTGTGTCTACAATGGCCACGGCCGGGATTTTGACCCGGCGCGCCTCGGCAACTGCATTGCGCTCGCGCTTGATGTCAACTATGAACAGCGCGCCGGGCAGCTTATCCATGTCTCGGATACCGTCGAAGTACTTGAACAGGCGATTGGCTTCGCGCCGCAGCGATGCCTGTTCCTGCTTGCCGTAAGCGTTGATGGCGCCCGAGGACTCGAGCTTTTCAAGCTCTTTCAGCCTCAGCACGGACCGCCGCACCGTTTGGAAATTCGTCAGGGTACCGCCGAGCCAACGCTCGGTCACGTGGAACTGCCCACACGCAATGGCTGTCTCTTTAATCGCCTGCTGCGCCTGTTTTTTGGTGCCGACAAACAACACGCGCTCGCCCTTGCGCACGCACTCAGCCAAGAAGTTGCATGCCGCTTCCAGTTGAGCCAGTGTCTTGTCCAGATCAATAATGTGGATGCCGTCGCGTGCCTCGAAGATGTATGGCTTCATCTTCGGGTTCCAGCGACGCGTTTGGTGTCCGAAATGTACGCCTGCCTCTAATAGCTCTTTTACGCCGATGCTTAACACAAGTTTCCCTTTGTTGAAAGCTTGCGCGACCGATGCCGCGCAAACCATCCCGCGGAAACACGGGATTACGTTACCGGTGTTCTTATGGCCAACCCTGGTTCACCCGAACCCGGGCAAAGTTTTACGGCCGTTCACACGCCGGCTGCGCCGCGCCTATCGAGCCGGCGCCACCGGCGCGCAAAAAAGACCCGCAAATTTAACATTCGCACATCCGTTTGCAACAGCTTTTTCCCGGCGCCCGGCGCGCGGCCCGGCCCATACTCAGAACCCACGCTTCCAGCCGCTGTTTACAGTACCTGCGCAGCCGCCCGCTACAGGCCCGCGTAAACCTAAAGCCCGCATGGCACGCGTCCGCGCTTGCGCTCGGCTCGGTACAACGCCTATGGTTAAAGGCATGAAGCGGGTTCTTCGTTTAACAATCGCGGCAGTGCTCGGCTGCGGATTGCATCTGTACGGGCAGGACGCGGCCACCGAAGAGCGGCTCAACAAACTGCAGGGTCAGGTTGAAGACCTGTTCGTTGCGCAGCGCGCGCAACGAGAACAGATAGCCGAGCTTGCCCGTGAGCTGGCAGCACTGAACGCGCGCCATGCCAATGCGCAAACGCAATTTGTCACCCGCGAGGAACTGAGGTTGCTAGCCGAAAAAATTCAAGAACTCGACCGCAAACGCGAGGCGGACAAAGAGTTGATCCTCCGCGAAATTGAAAAGCTGGGCAAAACCTTGAGCGCACCAAGCCGAGCAGCCAATGTGCCGGCGGTGGACGCGACACAACTGTCACCGGACCAGAAAGGCTACGAGTACGTAATTCAGCCGGGCGACACGCTCTCAGCCATAGCCGAAGCGTACCGGCAGCGGAATATCAAAGTGACGGTCGAGCAAATCCTAGCGGCTAACCCGGGGCTGGACCCGAAACGGTTGAAGGTGGGCCAGAAAATTTTCATTCCTGCACCGAGCAGGTAAAGCCCAGCGCACACACATGAACTGTCGGGCGCGCACGGCGCGCGAAAAGTGGGTAGGGCCTCAACCCTAACCCGCGCGCAGGGATCGCTACCGACCCGCTCCCACCAGAACCAGCACAATCGCTGCTGCGATTCGGTACCAGCCGAACACTGCGAACGTGTGCGTCTGCACGTACCGAACCAGCCATTTGACTGCAACGAACGACACCACGGCAGCTATGCCGAACCCGAGCAAAATAGTTGGCCACGGCTCAACCGTTGCACCCACCTGAGCGCGGGTCAATGCGCTGAAAATTTTCAACGCGCCCGCGGCCAACATTGTAGGCACACCAACAATGAACGAAAACTCGGTCGCCGCCGGCCGGGCTGTGCCAAGGATCAGGCACGCGAGTATGCTCGCGCCTGAGCGCGAGACGCCTGGGCACGCAGCAGCCAACAATTGACCGGCTGCTACACCCAAGGCGACCGGCCACGTGATTTTGTCTTCCAACCGCCTCGTCCTAAGCCACAGCTCGACCAAAAGAAACGCGACTCCCCCTGCAAACATCGCAATTGCCACGGGCCATAGCCGCTCCGGCAGCTCGACTCCGGCCAACTCGAGCGCGGCACCGCCAATGCACGTCAGCACGAACGCAACCGCCAGCTTAAGGACGTAATCTCGCGTTTGCCCGTCGCGCCAGTTGGTGCATATCCAGCCCAGACGCGACTTGAACACGGGCAACACGGCCAACACCGCACCAGATTGAATGACCACGTTGAACAGGTCGCTCCGCTTCGCGCCGAGCGCATGCTCGACAATCAGCAGATGCCCGGTCGAGGACACCGGCACAAATTCAGTGACGCCCTCCACCACCCCGAGCAATGCTGTGACAAGCCAGTCTTGCATGCAACCGTTTAGCGCGGCGTTGGACTACTGAAAAGCCAAAAACACGTGACGCCTGGAGCGTGAACCAGTCAAGTGTGGGGGTAGCCGACCGCGTCGGCGCAGGCGCAGCCTAAACATTCTGGCTGCGCGACCCAGCGCCAAGGAACTGTTCGAGTTCAGCAAGGCCGGCAGGCGAACCGATCTCGTAGAATCGTTCGTGGACCTCATACCCCGCAAGTTGCCTCGTCTCGACAAGTTTTATGAGCACCTCAGCCAGATCAAACGGCGCGTCAGCCGGGAACGGCTCGAACGCAGCGGCCTTGAACACGCTCAACCCGTAGTCAATGTAATGCATCTCCGGCAGCTTCCGTTTCTTGTCGTAAACGAGCACTTCGCCGTCCCTAAAGACCACATTGCTGGTGTCGTACCTGTCTTCGTTCCGGTACACGGTCATGCATGCCAGTTTGCCCGAGCGCCGGAAAAACTCGACCACTGGCGCAAATGGAATCGGCAGGTAAGAGTCACCGTAGAGCACGAAAAATTCCGGGCCGAGTAACGGCAGCGCACGCTTGATCGCGCCGCCGGTGCCGAGCAGGCGCGGCCCGTCGAATGAATAACTGATGCGCACTCCGTACGCGCTGCCGTCGCCGAACTCGCGCCGGATCAACTCGCCCATGTGCCCGACGCATAACACGACCCGCTCGATCCCCCGCGCGCGGAGCAGCTCCAGTTGATGCGCCAGGAACGGGCGCCCGGCCACCGGCAGGAGCGATTTGGGCAGCTTCTCGGTCAGCGGCCGGAGCCGCGTGCCTAGGCCGCCAGCCAGAATCGCGACTGGCAAATCTAGCGGTTGCATCAGGAAATGATCAGTTTCGTGCCCTCGAAGTCGAACCTGAACCTAACCTCTTTCAGCCCCGCCTGACGCATCGCATGCCGCAACCGCGCCTTGTCCTCTGCATAAAACATGAGGAACCCGCCGCCCCCGGCGCCGATGAGCTTACCGCCCAGCGCGCCGCTCGACTTCGCAAGCTCATACCATTCGTTGATCTGCGGATTCGATATGCCGGCAGATCGTCGCTTTTTGTGCTCCCAATGCACGTCCATGAGTCGCGCGAACTCGCGCAAATCACCCGCTTCGAGCGCGCGCCGGCTTTCATGCGCAAGCTGCTTGATAAAGTGCAGGTTCTCGATCATCTCCTGATCGAGCTGGCGGCTGCGTTCGTCCTGGTCTTTGAGTATCGCCGAGGCCGAACGCGAGAACCCGGTGAAGAAAAGCAGCAAATTGTCTTCTAGGTTGAACCGTGTTTCCTCGCTCAGCCGCAGCGGCCATGCGCGGACCTTGCCATCCGGCTGGAACTCGAAGCACGTGATACCCCCGTACGCCGCGATGTATTGGTCCTGTTTGCCTATCGGCTCCTTTAAGCGGTTGATCTCGATTTCGCATGCCTGCTCAGCCAGCTCAGACGGGTGAACTAGGTTGCGCTTGTACGCATGCAGCACCTTCAGCAGCGCGGTGGTGAAACTGCCGGACGAGCCAAGGCCGGTGCCGGCAGGTATGTCCGCCATTGAAGTTATCTCCAGGCCGCGCCCGTCCATGCCGAGCATCGCGAACGCCTCCCGGATGATCGGGTGCTCGAGCTTGCTCGCATCCGGCACGCGTTCGAGCCGCGAGTACTTGACGATCAAGTCCGGCACGAACGTTTCATGCAGCGTGATGTACACGTACTTGTCTATCGCGGCGGCGATGAGGAATCCGCCGAACCGCTCGTAATACGACGGCAGGTCCGTGCCGCCGCCGCCGAGTGTAATTCTCAATGGCGACCGCGCAATAATCACGGCACGATATGTAACCGCTAAGCTGCAAGCTACGGAAGCGCAAAAAAACAAAGGCATTCGAGTCACCAACCGGAAGAGCTACAAAGCAAGGCTGGCCACTGAAAAAAATGTAAGGTTGGGTTTTTCAACCCCTACCGTCTGTCTGACTTGTGCGCCGGTCATAAGCCATGGCCGGTGGAGCAGCACGCGGCCGGGCCGTCAAGAAACCACCCAAAGTAACGAAGCAACAAAGCATAGGTGCGCTGACAGCTAGATCGGGCGCATGCGAAACATTCTCAACCAATGGTTATTGCCAAAATCCCAACGTTGCTCGAGTCGGTTGCCATTTTCGGGGCATTCAAGAAAGCGAGGTGCGTCGGTCCGTGGGCGCGCGTAGCCAATGGCCCGTGGCAGTAGATGCACCATAGCCTTGCGGAGCAGTTACAAACCGGCCCTAGCGTTTTCGTTGCTCGACTAGCCACGAACGGCGCGTTGCGCAAAACGCGCCCCACGTATCTGGCCTCGTTCCTGGATATCCCAATGACAGCCGAAGGTTTCTCATCCGGCGACCCGCATTCTCAAGCACCCATTGGGTAGATTGGCACTTGGCCACCCCTAACTCTAACCTCATGAGCATTGTATGCGTGCAAGAGACTTCACCGGAGGACGCGAGTTCACCAAGTACATGGCCGTGGTTTGTCGGATCGTGCACGAAGGCGGCCCGAGCCAGCGCGTATTGGACATACCCGCAGGCCATGGATTGGTGACTGACCGACTGCGCGAATCTGGATTAGATGTAATCAGCGCCGACATAAACAGGGCACGCCCGGACTACGTTTACGCAGATCTAAGCAAGCCGATACCGTTCAAAAATGAAGAGTTCGATACTGTGGTATGTCTGGAGGGAATCGAACACATCGTTGATCCGATCCATGTCATTCGCGAACTTTGCCGTGTAACAAAAAAAGTGGCAGGATCATCCTATCGTTGCCGAACATCCAGAACTTGTACTCACGATTCAAATACTTGTGCACCGGTTACTTTTTCCAGTTCAGCCCGGGCGCAGGCAGGCACTTGAAACCCGGCGAGGCTTTGGACCGTGGCCACATAACGCCTTTGACCTATTTGCAGTTGCGTTATCTCTTCCGGCATCATGGGGCCGAGCTAATACAAGTCACCGGCGATCGGTGGAAGAAAAAATGGCTTATGCCACTTTTATTGCCCGCTGTGGCCATCGGATGGGTATGGGCCCGATTGGATTACGCGCGCGACCAAAATGTTGACGCAACAGAATACCGTCAGGCGCTGCACCATTTATTCGCGCCGCCACTGTTGTTTAGCCGATCGCTCATCCTTGTCTTCAGAAAAATCTAAATCCATGGTGGCGATTCAGGCCTTTAGCGCTCCCCGCTGCCTCCGCGGCAACCAATCAAACTCCAATCGCACTGCGGGTGACTCAGCGGTTTGTTGCATGGCAGCAAATTAGAATACCCCCGCAGCTAGCGAAATGACAGCACGTCCCGGACCGGGTTCGTCAATTAGCACTACCCGGCCCGCACATTCCAAGCCCGCTCCTTGTGCGTATGGCATGAGTTCGACCTAATCATGCGCCGATGCTATCGCCGCAACACTCGTGGCGGTGCTGACTCACCACCGACAGTTATGAAGGCAAATTGAGCCTTCAGCGCCAAGAAAAGGTGCGCGCATCGGAGCACTGCTGTGTTGGGCACAGAGACGCAGTTACGCACCCAAAAGCCCGCTGAGGCTGTGCCTTGCCATTAATCCCGGAGGTTTTAGAATCCTTACGACACCAATGAACCCCTTGCCAGTTTCGGTTTGCATGGTCGCGGGCGCCGAGGCGCACCGGATTGGGCGCGCGCTTGAAAGCGTTGCTGGATGGGTAAGCGAGATCATCGTGGTGGTGAATGAGGAGGTAACCGACGGTACGGACCGGATAGCCACAAACTACGGGGCAAAAGTTTTCCGCGAGCCGTGGAAGGGGTTCGTGGCACAAAAAAACTCTGCCTCTGCGAAGGGGACTCAACCCTGGCTTCTGCTACTGGACGCGGACGAGGCCGTGTCATCCAACTTAAGGGACGAAATAGTCCGGACACTTTTGACCCCTGGCATTGACTCCGTGTTCGCAGCATTCAGCTTCCCGAGATGCACATGGTTCTGCGGGCGTTGGATCCGGCACGGCGACTGGTACCCAGACAGGCAAACCCGGTTATGGCGCCGCGGCAAAGGCACATGGGAAGGAATAGACTGCGGCGGGTTCGGGGTCCATTCGAAGCTGCGGGTCGAGGGCCGAATTGGAAGGCTCAAGGGTGAGCTTTTGCACTACACAGCAACCGAGCTGAACAAGCAAGTGCCAAAATACATGATGTACGCCGACCATTTCGCGAAGCGCAGTTTGCTAGACAACCGGCCAGTGCGGACAGTAGAGATTTTGTTCAGGCCGTGGTGGCGGTTTACCCGCAGCTACATACTTAGACTTGGGTTCCTGGACGGATGGCAAGGGTTGGCGGTCGCATGGCTCGTGGCATTCGGCACTTTTCTACGTTACGCACGGGCCAAAGAAGAATTGTGCGGCAAACCCCACCCACAGGCATGACCGGCTTCGGTGGACTAGCGGCTAAACACACACCGCTCCGAATTTGGTAATGAGCGCATACCCACAAAATCCATCCTTGGATTGTCGCGTCTTCTCTTTCGTCTTTCCAAACTGCCGTTGCAAACATGCACGGGTGCCTATGCAGCTCCGGGATTTTCACAGCCCGACGTACCGGGACCAAGGCCCGATAGTTCATGTAAAGGCACCCTCCTTGAGGCTCAGGCCAAGACCGGAAGCCGGCCACTACTGCACGAGCTTTCATCCTTCGCGCTACGCGGTCGGGAAATCTCAACCACTGCGACGGAAAATCTCCACGTACTTTTGCGCCACAACCGACGCTTCGAACCGCTCCAAAAACTCCTTCCGCGCCGCTGCAGCGAGCCTGCGCGCTACTGCTACATCGCTCAACAACGTTTGAATGGCCACAGCCAGTTCTGCTGAGTTCGCAGGCTCGACCAGCAGGCCCGTCACATTGTGCGTAACAACTTCTGGTATACCACCGACCCGCGTAGCCACCACGGGCACACCGCATCCAAACGCTTCAATGATTACTTTGGGTAGCCCTTCACTCAACGACGGCACGACCAGACAATCAAAAGTTTTCAAAACAGCCCAAGGTGGCCGGATAGGCCCGGTCAAAACTATGCGTCCTTTGGCCATGGACCGCTCCACGCACCTTTTCAGCTCGCCGTGCTCATCTTTGCCGACGATGTAAAGTTCAGCATCGAGACCCCGCGCCAAAACCACGCCAAACGCATCGATGAGAAACTCCAGGCCTTTGACCCGCCTGTAATTGGCAACCGCGCCGATTCGAAACTGCGCTGCGCGGTTTATAAACTCAGGACTTGGCTCAACCGAATCAAACCGAGCCGCTGGGTATCCGACTGGCGGGAATACAACGATTTGCGATTTTGTTAAACCCGCTTGACTGAGTAACTCAGCCACAGCGCGCGAGGCGCAATGGAATACATCAACCCGCCCAGATTTGAAAATCAGCAGATCTGAAGGACTCAACCAGTTAGGGCTGCGTAATGCGCCTCTATAGAAAACAAGCCTCGCCCGCCTCCCGGAAAGCTGAGCCATGATAGCCGCAAAACATTGAACTGCCGTGCCGCAATAGAGTGCGCGCGGCGCATACGCCCCAATGAGCTTTCTGAGTCCCCAGATGCCCCCTATATCGAGTCGGCCGCGCAACGGCAAAAAAAGCGTTTCCGCACCCGTCGCTGACACCTGCTCCGGTCTCGGCTTTGCCGCTGTGTAGATAAATACCGGTTCGATGCCCGCCCCTTTGAGACCTGCTGCAAGGTGCCGATCGAACTCGCGCGCTTGCGGCTGGATTATCAACACATTCATGCGCTGCCAAGTATTTACCTTGACCGGTGAACAAAAAGAAGCGCGGAAACAAACGTACCTGGCAAACACCGCGTCAACGCCTGCACGGCAAAGGTACTGGACGCAATCAGGCTTTTTGTCACTTGGAGCCCTCGCGCACCATATCACACGCCATATCACGCGGACGACAAGTGCCTACCCAGCGGCAAAAACTCTGGAATCGGGCAGCATCTCGGCCATACTTTAACCGAAAGTGAGCATGTTCGCGTTTCTGCACAACGTGTGGCGACTGGCGAAGCCGTATCGGTTCCGGCTCCTGCTAGGGGTCATTTGTGGGATTGCGGCTGGACTGATCGAGCCGCTCCTGGTCGCGAACGTGACGTTCGTGTACAGCCTGATTTTCCCCTCAGCCCAGGCCAGGCCATTGGAAGAACAGTTGCGCAGCGCGCCGGGTTGGATCCAGGACTGGCTGCTTGCTGCCGAACGCGCGCTTGCGAGTGGCGTGCGCGAGCACCCGTGGGCAGTAGCAGCTCTGGTCGGGACCATTCCGGCAGTGGTGCTTTTGCGCGGGTTGTGCGGCTATCTGAACACGTACCTTCTGCACTGGGTGGCAGTTCGGGCCGTGACGGACCTACGCGTGCGGCTGTTCGCGCACCTGCTCGATCTAAGCGCGGGCTTCTACAGTCGCGCCAAAACAGGCGAGCTAATTTCGCGCGTGATGAACGACACGAACTCGCTGCAGTACATACTGAGCAACGTCACGACCGTTTTGGTCAAAGACCCAGTCACCGTCGCAGGACTGCTCGCGTACCTGCTTTGGCAACAGCCCAAACTAACCCTTATTTCGCTGGTCGTGCTCCCGGTGTGCATGGTGCCCGTTTACGTGTACGGGCGCAAGGTCCGCCACTCGAGCCGCGCCATGCAAAAGCATGCGGCGGAAATGACCCAGGTAATGTCCGAAGCGTTTAGCGGGGACCGAATTATCAAGGCTTACAATCTCGAAAACACCGTGACCGAGCAATTCCGTTCGACTGCTAGCAAATTCATCAGTCAGTTCATGCGGATCGTCCGCTCGGGCGAAATTCCCGGGCCGCTCCTAGAATTCGTCGGCGCCGTCGGTGTGGCGCTTGTGCTCCTATACCTTGCGTTCAGCACCGGCAAACGGCCAGACTCGACAGATTTTCTCGCCGTGGTGATGTCGCTGCTGCTGATGTACCGCCCCCTGAAAAATCTCACGCGGCTTTATACCCACATCGAACAGGGCCGGGCCGCAAGTGCGCGCGTGTTCGAGCTGCTCGCATTGGAAGACAAACTGCCGGAACCGGCGCATCCGAAGCCGCTCCAGGCAGCAGGCGCGGACATACAGTTTGACAAGGTCGAGTTCTCTTACGAAGACAAGCCGGTCCTGCGCGGAATCGATTTGACAATCAAGTCTGGTCAATTGGTCGCGCTCGTGGGCCCGAGCGGGGCGGGCAAGACCACGCTGGCAAACCTGCTTTTGCGGTTCTACGACCCGAGTAGCGGCGCCGTCCGGATAGGCGGAGTTGATATTCGCGAAGTTTCGACACGCGAACTCCGGAGTCAGATCGCAGTGGTCACCCAGGACACCATTTTGTTCAACGACACGATTCGGCGTAACATCGAGTTGGGCCGGCCCGGCGCCACAGATGAAGAAATTATCGCAGCGGCCAAACATGCGCACGCGCACGAGTTCATCATGCAAAAGCCTGATGGGTACGACACCGTGATCGGCGAGCGCGGTGTGGCACTTTCTGGCGGCCAACGCCAACGTATTGCGATCGCGCGCGCGCTGCTCAAAAACGCCCCGATTCTAATACTCGACGAAGCAACCAGCGCGCTCGATTCCGAGAGCGAGCGCGCTGTACAGGCAGCCCTTGAAGAGCTGATGCGCGGGCGCACTACCATCTGCATTGCGCACAGGCTTTCGACAGTCCAGCGCGCGGACTTGATAGTCGTGCTGGACCAGGGCCGCGTGGTCGAGATAGGCCGCCACGATGAACTGATCGCGCG